>CAYPCH010000069.1:0-19931 GCA_964409165.1 uncultured Oscillospiraceae bacterium
CATTTTTTAAGCTTATTTTAAAACTTATCCGGAATTTTAAAAAGTTATCCGCAGATTTGCCTTTAGATAGTGCAAAAGCCCGCCACTTGTAGTATCCTAAATTTGTGTAAAAAGATAAACAGGGGGGCTAATGCATGTACAATTATAGCAAATTATCATACCAGTTGAAAAGAGAAATCAAAACTTTTTCCAGTAAAATATCAAAAGGACTTTCAAGACCTAAATTTAAGTTTGTGTTTGAAATGCTTTATGGACTATTAGAATCTCAATCATCGCATTTAAGTGACATTGCCAGAGCTCTTAAAGAAAAAACATCTCTTAAAAAAACAATAGAAGAAGGTTGTCAAGGAACCTTAACACCTTTAATGAAAATGATTTGATTATAGAAAATTACTTACAAACAGTCAAAAAGAATACAAGCAATATGTCAGTTTTAATTATTGATAATATAGACAAAAATCTTATATCAAAAATCAACCAACTAACTTTTGACTATATCGAAAATGACACTGATTATAATGAGCTTGCCATTTGGTTCAAAGGACTGAAAGAGCTTCCGAAGTTAAATGAAGCCATAAATAAAAATGAGGAAACCTTCCTGAAATACAAAAAATCCAGAGACAGTATGGAGGCAGGAGATAAGAGCTATGAAAGCTCAGATTATTTAGATGCAATAGCCAGCTATAACGAGGTTTTGTCTGAGGATAAACTCTATTATGAAAAGGTGCAGTTGAAAATAGACAAATGCATTGGCGAAATGTATGATTACTACATTAGAGAAGCCGATAAGCTTGACTTGATAAATGCACATAAAGACGCATATAACATTGCAAAACAAGTTAGCGAGTACTACCCTGATGATTCAAACCTAAAGTCTAAAATGGATACTTATCTTAAAAACCTTTATGATTGGACAATAAAAAAAGCCGAAGAGTATAATTCTGTAAACAACTATGATGCTGCAATTGAAGCAATAGGCGATATTGATAATCTTTTCCCTGGTGACAGCCTTTTAACTCAAAAGAAAGCCATATATGAGGATAACAGGCTTAAGGCTATCGAAGAAGAAAAGCAGCGCCGGGAAAGAAGAAAAAATGAACTCCTTGCAAAAACATCAAAGAGATATGACAAAGAACTGGATGCTGATATATATGTACCCCAAGGTTACAGCACCTATTACGTCAACCTTACAAGCTCATATAATATTGAGCCCAGATTGTTCGTTACTGTGGACGGAGTGGCTATGCTCATGGTTTTTACAGGTTTTATTTCTAATAAATATTTAAACTTTAACAGTGTAGTATTTCAAGCAGACGACGAAACATTTGAATGGGAAACTCCCGATAACGTCAAGAAAAAACAGAACCTTTTCGGAGAAGTCGGCGAATGGAGCATCCATTCAAGCATAGAAAATTTTCAGCTTATAGAACAAATGAAGAAGATGTCGGACTCAGACCATTCCAAGATAATTTTCACAGGAGACGAAAACCTGGAACATACACTTTCTTTAACGGAAAGAAACAACCTGAAACTTTTTGTTGAGCTGTCCGGTTTTTATGTGAACCTTGATACACTTATAGAAGACGAGAAATATGATCCCCTCTTTCCTGTCAGTTAGAGATGGTGAAAATACGCCCGCCGTTTCCATTATGCCAAAAGCTGTTATCTCATGACTATCCTCTTTATCTCTTATCTCTTATCTCTTATCTCTTCATCTCTTATCTCTTCATCTTATACAGCTTATACCTCTCCCTTTCCAAAGGTTGCATATTTTTTAAGTCGGGCAACAATAAATGCAGTTCATCGTCTCCCGACGAAGACATAATAATATCAAAATATCCTTGTTGTACTAAATTTTCAGTCTCCACCCTGTTCTCAAACTTTAATAGCCTGACCTGTCCTGACTTTAGTTTATCTTCAAAATCTTTTCCTCCAAGCCATCGTATAGTGACATAACTGTATTGTCCAAAGGCAGGAAGTTCATGAATTAGTACCCTTCCATCCGGATAGTATTTAAAATAATCCTTCAGGTAGGAATATATGCTATGTGCAGGGGTATACTTCTCATCTAACGCCCCTTTCTCTTGAGTATAAAAATTGTTCACCTGATAAAATGCAGTAAATACTAGAACAAATATTGATAAGCCTATAAGACAATATCTTGCAATAGTCCTTTTTTTTGAGTCCGACCTGCTTTTCAGCTTATTATAAAAGAACATAAATAAGCTATATAAGGCATGTGCAACAAAATAATAGATTGGCACAATCATAATATAGTTTCTTGCGGCATTAGGGTCTCCCAAACCTGCCACAAGCCCCGGAGCCATTGACACAAAAAACAGCAGTATAGGGGTGCCAGATAAAAGAGTTCGTTTTTTAAAAAAGTTAATAAGGCATAAAACAAATCCTATTATAAAAAACGGAACCAGAAATCTGGGATATAGCACTATATCCGGCATCCAGTAGCTATTTGCCATATTAGGGTTCCAGAACTCCTTCATGGAATTTGCTCCAAAAACAAATCTCAAAAGAACCTTTATATTTATAAGCAGTTTATTAATCAAAAAATCAGGATCGGTTGCTTTTACATTTTTTGCAACCTCAAACAATCCTTCTCCCCGTGCATTAAAATAGCTTTTAGTCGCTACTTTAATATCCTCGAACTGAACTGATACTACAATAAATATGCTCATAAGGAATAAGGCTATGTGCGTTTTTGTTAGCTTTTTATAAAGTAGCATAACCCATATAACAAGGAGTATCGGTATTATTCTTACAGAAGCATGTCCATAAGGTAAAATTGCTACAGAAACTCCCGCTAGAATTGCAATAATATATGACCCTGCACCAGGTTTTACATTATTATTCATGCCTTTCTTTTCAATTTTATTGCCTGTATTTATATTCGTTTCTTTATTATGCTGCATGCTTGAAACAAACATCTGTGCAATTAGGCAAAAAGACAGCAGTACCAAGGTAAGACTGAAGCCTACAATCCCCCCTGACCTTGTCATTATCAGATACCATGGTGATGTGGCAAGCAGAATGACAAAAACTGTTGCAAAAAGAGGCGGATAAATCTTTATCATAATCCGATAGACCAAAATCAATACTAAAAAAGCCAGTACAGCAGTAAAAATTCTTACTCCAAATAGCGTAAGTCCGAACAATCCAAGTCCCAGTTCTATCGGTGCAGCATATACAGGTGACCTTCCGGCAGCATGCTGATACATATCGGTCCAAAGCCAGGTCACTTCCTTAGGAACAACCTCATTATCAAGCACCTTGTTTACTTGGGGATGTATTGCACATTCAACACATGCATCAAAGTAATTGGGATATGTACCTATCCTCCAAAACAGTATTACAAATAATGCAGTCAGAATAATAATATGTCTGCTGTTATGCAGCAAATATGTTTTCAGATTTTTCATTGCATCCACCCTGTCTTAAAAGTTAAATTGCGCTGGCTTATGTTAATTATATTAGAATGAGATATCTTGTACAATAGTAGAATTGAATGCAAGTACAATAAAGAGGCTTAAAAATAAAATTAAAGCGGCAAGCCTTTTATAACTCGCCGCTTTGAAACCTTTATACATATCGCCACTCAAAATTACAATCAAAGTAATAAGCAACGTTTAAGATATAGATGAAATATATCTTCCCAAAGAGTGTTTAGTAACGCTTATCCGGGAAATTCATCCACTAACCCCAGTATATACTTTTTTATCCACGCATAGTCAGTAGAATTAACAACACCATCACTGTTTACATCGGCAGTTACTTCAATGTTTACCAAATCCGAAGTTCCAGGTAAAGCACCTAAAATATACCTTTTGACTATTGCATAGTCGGTCGAATTAATTGTTCCATCTTCATTTACATCGCCCTTTCTAACATCAACAGGTGTAGGAGTTGGTTCTATTACATCTGTCGGAGTTGAATTCAGGTTTTCATCAAGGTATCCTGCAATCCAAGCCAAAGAAGCATTCCATACTATACTGCATTCATTTACTGACCAGGCCTCTATATGGTCAACATAGCATTTTTGTGGAGGTATATTTTCGAAAAGCATTCCCATACATTTTACATAGGGATCCTCCAGTCCGGAATTTGGTCCCCCTACTACTATACCGGCAGGTGCCATAGGATAGTCAGGGTCAACCTGATGAGCAAAGAAAATATGATGCGGGAACATCGCATGGTTTTCGCCGTATCCGGTTACATAACTTTTGAAGTTGGGATTTCTTCCCATAATATAATCCATAGTTTCTGCTGCCCCATTCAAATATCGGACATCTTTTGTATAATCGTATGCATATGCCATAACGATGGAGTTATTTAACATATAGTAATTCGAGGCCCATACATATCCGTCTTCATTCGATGACACTACGAGACTTTGTTCAAAAGGAACGCCATATCCCTGAGCACTCTGCAATTCAATATAATCATCCGCAGCTTTTTTGATATTATCTTTCGCTGCTTTTATATCCTCTTTGGGAATGTCCCTCGGGACAAGAGCAAGTGTTATCGTTCCAAGGGAATGTGTAATCTTACTGTCAAAGCTTGCACGTGTACCTGACTCTTCATCTTCATCTGAGCCCAAATAAGAAGGTATTTTCAGATACCATTTTGAACTTTCTATGTAATCAAAGTATTTTTCCTTTCCTGTAGTTGAATAAAGCTCGGCAGCAGCCCAGTAGAATTCATCATCTATGTGGCTTTGCAATATGCTGTTTTCGTAAAGTAAATCTGAGGGAGGAAAAATGTTGGGGCTAGCAACAGCCGCATCCCATGCAATTTCTGCTACTTCTATGCATTTGCTTGCAAACTCAGGGTCATAATTCTTCCAAATGCGGCTGGCCTGAGCAGCAACTGCTGCAAGATTTAGTGTGGCTTCTGTTGTCGGTGGTTTCAAACAACGGTAGGTTACAGTTTCATGGGGTGCAAGAGCAAGCACGTTCCATTTCTCATCAGATGCCTTATGGTGAACCATTCCTTCTCTTGGATATCCTGCAGGCACCTGCATCTTCATAAGGCATTCCAAATTGTACCTGGCTTCATCAAGTATGTCAGGATAATCATTACCGCTTTCAGGTATATTAAGCTTTCCATCCTCATAACGAGATTTGTTGTCAAAATGTTCAGCACGCTCATAAAGGTTTTGCATCATCCATATGGCAAAACTTCCGCCAACGACATATTTGCCATGATCCACTAGATCATACCATCCTCCTGTAACATCCAATGTGTGGTCGGAATCGTAAGGCTCCCATTCCGAGCCCATCAATTTATCACCTCCAAGTATGTCAGGTTTATGAGCTTCCGGTCTTGCCCACTCTATACCACCTGCGTATTCGGCATAAATTGGAATACCGCTTCTCTGATGATAAAAGTATTTGAGTGCATCATTTTTAAGGCTGTCATATATATCTTCCGATATGTCAAAGGGATAACTCTTTTCTCCTCCTGCTTCAAGAACGTATCCTGTTCCTTCTTTTTTATAGGATGAAAAGTCAATAATATGCACATTATCTCCTGAATCCTTGTCAAATCCAAAAACTTCAGTCTTATCCTCAGCAACCGTTTCTCCTTCACTGTTCTTTAAACTCCAGTCAACAGGTAAGTCTGAATCAGATAAAAGTGTTGCTTTTTTATTAAGCTCAGGATAATAGCCCTCCTGATTTACACGTATTCCCTTCATTGGCGGAATTGGAGACGATGTAGGAGGAGGCATACCTAAGACGTCAAGATAAATATCATCAAATATAAACTCTGTACCTGCTGGCACATCTTTTCCACCTAAATGAAATGCAAGTTCACACCTGTCTGCGTTCCGCGTTCCAGTAAACTTCTCTACACATTCCCATGTCTCACCTGCTTTAAGTACTTTTGGCTGCCAAGATCTATTACCAATGTTCCAGTCCTCGAAATAAGGGGCTCCCATATTACCTACTTTTGCATAGATTTTGCAATCTTTATTTGCGGTTACTGTAAACATTACTGTGTAAATACTTCCTTCAATTATATTAATATCCCTGTAGCAAAACATTATATCCCATCTGTTTTGAGGATTTCCCGAGTTAATTACTGTTATATGATAACCGCCGTCTTTGACGCTGAATTCACTCTCGGCGGGATATGAGTCAATAACTCGCCAAGGAAGACCTACACCATCGTCAAAGGTACTATTACCAAGAATGTTTGAAGCAAACGCCATAACCTGAGTCGCTATCAAAGAAAAAACTACCAACATCACTACGCAAATTTTCTTTTTCACTGTAATTCCCCCCTTAATCAGTATGGTAAAAATATAACTTCTAAACTTTTTTTTACAAATACGCCATTTAATACTAAGAATGCAGAGATGCAGAAGTTACATTTCACTCATCTTTTAATTTTAATACTATACTATTCGCTAAAGAATACTTTTTAAGGGGATTGTTCTTTAACAAAAGTTTATTTTCTCGACATTTTTTTGAAATTCCCAGTCCATCGTCTTTTTAACAAATGCTCCTAATTAAAATTGAGTACCCATCGGGGTACTCAATTTTAATTAATAGTTCTATTCAATTTTTTATTATTTTTCCGTTAATATCATACTCTACGGGAAACTCGGTCAAGGTACCAAGTATATACCTTCTCATCAGTGCATAATCGGTAGAGTTAATGCTTCCATCACCATTTAAATCCGCCACCGGTATTTTTATATTGCTCATCTCCTGATAAGGAAGTTTTTCAATAAGCCCGAGCAAGTATCGCCTAATCATTGCGTAGTCAGTTGAGTTAGCTGTGCCATCTGCATTCACATCACCTAAATCACACCATATTAATTTTGATTCTGGCGGCGTATTAGTAACCCTAGGAGGTGTATTTGGTGGAGTAGATGTTGAAGGAGTCACAAGTCCTCCATAATATTTGTTTATTCCTGCAACAGCCGCAACAAAGCTTGCATTGTAGTCGATAGCCACTTCTGTATACTGAAATTCATGTACGCTGTCATGATAGTCGTCTCTGCTGTCCGGTCCGCCCACTAATGCCCCTGTAAGAACATGTTTTGCAGGATTCGCATTTTCCCCGTTGGCATATGTATAACCGTTGGCTGCCCTGTGGTGAGGATGTTTAGGATAGTTTGAGCCAAAACCTATCAAATAGGACATTTTAAGTGGATTATCACCTAATGCGTAGTCTATTTGTGACTTTGCAAAAGTCAATAATGATTGGTCATTCGTCTGTTTATAGTACTGAAGAGCCAGCATAACTTCTGCCGACATATATCTTAAAGCACCCCATACATCCAGAAACCGCAGTCCTCCTGGTGTTGTAGTTATCTCACTCTTCCAGTAGTTCAGATTATATTCCATTGCATCTTTATATTTCTGTTCTCCCGTTATTTCAGCCATTTTGCAGAATACCGCCATATACATGTCATCCCAGCACATGGTCCATTTGTTTTCAAAGGGCGTAACTCCGAGGTATGTATTGTTTGATAAATAGGAATTTATATCAGTCAAATAACTGCTGTCGTTTTCCACTACATAAAGCCAGGCAGCTGCCCATGCAAGGTCATCCCAATATGAATGTGATTGATAAAATGCATCCAGTGTATAATGTCCAAGATTGGATTTACCCATTTCATAAAGTTCCTTTGCTGCCTTAAGGCACTTGCTCGCATAACTTGAATCAATATCTTTGTAATTAAGGTACATCAAAGTTAGAGATGCAGATGTCAAACCCAGAACATCAGAACCCGGATTTGAAGAGTTTACAACAAAAGGAACCGGTCTTTTCCCAGCCTGTTCTTCAGGAGGTCCCCAGTAAGTGTGATCCTCTTCTCCATCTCCCACCTGATGATAGAAAGTATTTGCATCCGGGTGGCACTTAAGCATATAATCAGTGAAATATTTTAAAGTTGAAAGCATGTTCTGAGTGTTTCCGGTTGCATCAAACACATCCTTATACTCGTAGAAAGACCATCCTAAAACTGAAGCAGAATATGCCTGAGGCAAGCCGAATTTTACATGATCGCCCGCATCATGATAACCGCCTGTGAGATCAAAACCGATTGAGCTTCCATCATCTGTGTGACAAGCTCCCCTCCAATCAAAAAAGTTATTTGTTCCTGCCTGTGGCCCACATTTGTTAGCGTCAAAAAATTTAATTGAATACGTCATTGCAGTCTTATAATCAATAGAAGCTGCATTCGCCACGTTTATAGCTGAAAACACATGAGTAGCAAGAAGTACAAAAACCGTTACAAATACACATGACCTTTTCATACATTATCCTCCTTTAAAAACTTTATATATATGTTTTATATAATAGTATTTGCCTTAAACCTTTTAAAGATTATGAAAAACAACCTGATAATTTATATATGTGCCTCACAAACCAACATTGATTAGTCTGCAAGGCACAACAAACAGAGGAAGAGTAAATATGCTGAATAAAAATAGCAATCAAAAGAGTTCGGGTCTTATTTTCTTCAGTCGTATCAGCTTTGCAATCAGATATTTGTTTTCATCACTCTTTAATTATATATAATTCGAGTGCACTCCATGATTTAAGGGGGCAAATACCTCTTTATTGTAACATTACTAGAGGTTCCCTGATAAAGTATCAAGGAACCTCCGAATCAAGTTCAACATTATGTAAACTCTCGACTAAAATCCACTTATTGTTCCAAGTAAAAATCTCTTAAGAAGAGCATAGTCTGTTGAGTTTATAGAACCATCCCCGTTTAAATCTGCAACATATAAAACATTGTTTACCGGAAGATCCGCTACAGAGCCTAGCAGGTATCTTTTAAGAAGAGCATAATCTGTTGAATTTACAGTGCCATCCCCGTTTATATCGCCCTTTATTTCGTTACCTAAAGGGGGTGTTGTTACTGGTGGTGTTGTTACAACAACAGCATCTTCGTAAAGATTAGGGAAATTTCCTGTAGTGTAAAGCAATACCATTAGCCTGAGACTGTTTCCGTAATAATGGTAAGAACCTGCGTCCTTAGTTGCTATTGTTTCTTTATATATTTGCTTTCCAAAATCAAGGTCTTTTCCAGTCATTGCACCAGCTGCAACAGGAGATACAAATGTAGCATTATGCCACTGACCTGTCTTCGCGCCTTGAATTGAATACCCATCTGCAATATTTGCAGCACCAACATTCATGAAAAACGAAGTGATCTTATCGCAATTTGATTTTGCCCTTGAGTCTCCGAACCATGAATAGTCTATGGCAGTTCTCCAAGGATATCTCGCCGCATCATAACTATAATTGTAGCCTTGGGAGGGGGTCTGTGCTCCCTCTGCAGTACACCAGTCTGGAACGAGCCCCGTATTGCTGTTGCGGTTGTTTACCTTGTCTATTATATCGTAGCATTTGTCTGCCACCTGATTCCATCTGTTATCACCGCTGAATTTTGCAAAAATCTTATACCATGCGGGAGCAAAATATGAAGGGTTAGTAACTTGGGAACCGCCCCATGTATCTCCGGGCTTTAAAACATTCGTACCTGATTCCACGCAGTAGGTCATCATATTGTTTATAAAACCTTTGGCTTCCTGTGAATAGTTCACAGAACCGCTTGATCCCCATTTCTTATCGGCAAATATAAGTGCAAGTGCAATATCTTCATCGGCATCTGTTGCACAGTCTTTACCACCATCATTGGTTGTAATGCTTCCGTTGGCATCAATATGCCAGCTCATAAGACCCCTGGAGTTTTTGTATTTGTTCACATAACCATAAAGGTCATTAAAGAGTGGCTGCTCGCCAAAATATACCGCCAAGAGCAATCCATAACCCATACCTTCTGATACGGTATCGTATTTCGAGCCTTCATCACGCTGTACCCTCTTAAATCCCCCTGCTCCATTTGATGTGACATACGCGCTTTTCCAACTCTGCCACTCACTCTCCAGCATACTCTGAGCCTCTGATTGATTGTCTGCTAAACTGCTGTATCCATGTGGATACTGTGCATTGTACGGAAAATTTTGTGCGGCCGATACATTTATGCCGGACATCAATAAGACTGCCAGCATTGTAACAACCAAAAAAATACCTCCTGCTTTCCCTTTAAAATTTCTCACTGCTTCTACCCCTTTCATTTTTTAAGTTTTTATATAAATATTTATATAAAAAAATATCATACTCAACTCTATAAAAATATCAATTTGATTAATATATATTAATCACAAAAACCATTCTACATTAAAAAATTTCAACCTTTTCCTAAGGGAAATTAAAGTGGATGTAAAATCTCTATCGCCTACAATATAGATATTCGAAATCAAAAAACTTTTCAGGGTGTTGAATTTTTTTATTATTCTTTTAACCACATAAAATTTATAACAATAATATAATACTCATTTCTGTTAATAATTCACTCTTCTTTCAATAATTTTTGTAGCCCTTAAATACTAAGGCGTTTAACCTTATTTTGCATTGATAGTTTCCGTAAATAAAAATATTAACCCCCTCAAAAAACACAACTACTCCGAAATTATTAATAGACAAAAAAAATATATGGAAAGCACAGCTTTAACGGAATGAAAAAATGAAACGAAAAATATGTATGTTATTGTCCCCTTTTTAAGTGCGTTATAGTATGTTATAATCAACAGTGTTATATGTCAATTATAATAACAGCACTTCATAGCTTGAGGGGTGAAATTTTTGACTGATTTTTCTTTTCTAAATGGAAAGAAGGATAATACCATGAACAAAAATTATAAGTCTGATATTATCCTGACAGTAAGAGAAATTAAAGCTGGTAATAAACTTTTAAGAGACGAGTTTATAAACGATTATAAACCTTTTATAATAAAAACCGTTTCCAATATAACCGGAAAGTATGTAGATACTGAAAACAGCGACGAATTTAGTATTGCTCTTTCTGCTTTTAATGAAGCTATAGATAGCTTTAATGAAAGTAAAAACACGATGTTTTTGAATTTTTCAACACTGGTTATAAAAAGACGGATAACAGATTATATCAGACGTAACAGCAAACACAACAACGTTTATCCTTTTACATATTTTGAGGATAAAGATAATAATTACTTTGAACAAACACACTTGAGGACTGAAATTGATATACAAACCACTTATGAAATAAGCAAAGAGACCGAGCAGTTTGAAAAAAGGCTCAATGATTTTGGAATCAAGATGGAAGACCTGATAAAATCTGCTCCTAAACATAAAGACTCTAAATGTCTTTGTATTAGAATTGCTAAGGTTATAGTTGACAACAAGACACTCTACGATAAACTCGAAAGAACCGGGAATATACCAAAGACCGAACTGCTTAAAATTTTGAAAATAAACAAAAAGACTATTGAGAGAAACAGAACATTTATAATTGCTGCCGCATTGATATTGGGTGACCAATTCTACACACTAAGGGATTTTGTAGACATTTCAGAGTATGAGGAGGGACAACATTGAACAACATAGAGACCAATGCCATAATTAACGAAGGAATTATTTTAAAACTGAAAAGAAGCAAAGCAATTGTCCTCACAAACAAACTTGATTTTGTGAAGTTGAAACGTACGCCGGACATGACACGTGGCCAGAAAGTTTTTTTTGATGGCTCAGATCTTTATTTATCTGAATCTATATTCAATAAAAAAGTTGCTATGAGGTCAGTTTCAGCTTTAGCTTCAGTTGCAGCTGTTTTCTTTATTATATTTTACGGTTTTGGATTTTTTAACACTAATTTTAATGCTAATAGAGACTATACCTATTTGAGTATTGATATAAATCCTAGCCTTGAACTGGTACTTGACAGAAAAAATGTAGTTTTAGAGGCTACCCCGCTTAATAGCGATGCCAAGATTTTGCTGAATAATATAACCATTGATAATTTGTCTATAGATGTTGCACTTTCAGAAATACTTGACAGTTCAAGAAAAGAGGGCTTTATAAGCAATGAGAATAATACAATACTTTTTTCTGCCTCCCCTCTTTTTGAAGAAGATGATATGAAAGAAAAAGATGAGGAAATTACTAACATTTTGAACTCGTTAAAAAAACTTGCAGACGATGACGGTTTATCTTCTGAAATTATAAAAGCCAATCCGAAAAACCGGAAAACAGCACTAAACTATGGGTTATCCATGGGTAAATACGCTTTATACACAAGAGCTAATGAGAAAGGTATGAATATAACCATAGATGAGGTTAAAAGCACAAGTGTATCCAATATGCTGGTTAAAATCAAGAGTGCTGACCCTGATTTCTTTACAGGCGAAGAACCTATTTTTGCTTCTGTATCACCATCAAATACACCTGTATTGACAAATACGGCTACACCTGTAAAATTTACACCTCTTCCCGAACAAACATCAGATGTTGTTTCTACACCAGACGTTGTAACACCTGTACCCACTACCGGACATTTTGCTAGTATTACAAATAATCCTGTAACATCTGTTGTTCAAAATGATACTCCAAGACCTAATGTCAGTCCAGCGCCTTCTGCTACATTATTCAGGTATACATTGAAACCTGACTCTACACCTGCGCCTACAAATATAACTGCACCTACAAATACACCTTATTGGCCTGTGTTTACGTCTAAAGTATCGACTTCCAAGCCTGTATTTACGACATCACCTACAACTTTTAAACCTATATCTACACCTGTCGCTACATCTACGTCTATGCCAACAAATACACCTATATCTTATATGCCTACACCTACGCCTACAACTTTTAAACCTACATTGACACCTGTTGCTACACCTACACCGACTGCTTTTAAGCCTACATCAACACCTGTCGTTACATCTACGTCTGTTGCTACGTCTACACCTGTCGCTACGCCTACGCCTGTTGCTACATCTACGCCTGTCGCTACATCTACGCCTGTCGCTACATCTACGCCTGTCGCTACGTCTACACCTGTCGCTACGTCTACACCTGTTGCTACATCTACACCGGTCGCTACGTCTACACCTGCTACCACACCTACTTCTACAGCTACACCGACACCTAAAACAACAATCGGCGAGGTAAAAGTACAAATGAGCAACGATTATATGGTAGCAAAGGATGCTAAAATAATACAACCAAGAATTAGAGTAATTAATACCGGTTCTGATGAAATTGATATATCAGATATCAGAATCAGGTACTACTTTACAATAGATAATGTTCAAAATCTGTTGTTTGACCGGGATTGGCTGGCTATTAACTACAGCAGTGACGGAATTGACAAGGAAGATATGAACTGCAGTTTTGTTAAAATGTCTAACAGTAAAGCAACTGCAGACTATTACGCAGATATCTCATTTAACAGCAGTGTTGGAGTTCTTAAACCCAACGACCACCTTATGCTTGTATTCAGGATAATCAGGCTCACTCCTGATTATAAAAATGAGCCCAACCCCAACATCCTGTTTGACCAGTCAAACGACTATTCATTCAATGATTCTGCAACAAAACCTATAGACTGGGAAAAGGTAACCGCATATATATCAGGCAAGAAAGTTTGGGGAACAGAGCCGTAATAGGTCTAAAATAGCAAATAATAAAATTAAAAATGAGTGCTCATCTAGGGTACTCATTTTTATCGGCTTTCTTTTCAGGAAATGACCTTATAAAAAAACGGGTCGGCTTTTAAGATTAGCCGACCCGTTTTTTGTAAGCGTCCATCATTGATATTTACAGCGGGAACTCCTTATCCAGTTTTTTATGCTTGAAGCTCTTTGTCCTGTTGGAGTACTCCTCTACAATATGCCCATTGCCTATAAGCTTGTATTTGTAGATAAGAAGTCCGTCAAGACCTACCGGACCTCTTGAATGTATCTTATTTGTGCTTATTCCTACTTCTGCACCAAAACCATAACGGAAACCGTCACTAAAACGTGTGGAGCAGTTCCAGAATACATTGCCTGAATCCACTATAGACATAAATAAATTTGCATTGGTCTCATCTGAAGTAATTATACTGTCTGTATGTCCTGAGCCGTAAGTATTTATATGGCTTATTGCTTCAACTATGCCATCCACTATCCTGATTGAAAGTTTGTAGTCAAGATACTCAGTTTTCCAGTCTTCCTCAGTTGCAGGCAGTACAGGTATAATCTCCCTGACAGATTCACATCCTGCCAATGTAACATTTTTTTGGTCAAAAGCTTTTTTAATCTCCGGAAGAAACGCAGGTGCAATATTCCTGTGAACCAACAATGTCTCTGTAGCATTACACACAGCTACATATTGCGTTTTAGAATCCACTACAATTTTTACTGCCATGTCTATATCTGCATGTTCGTCTACATAACAATGGCAAATTCCATCGGCATGCCCCATTACAGGTATTCTTGAGTTATCCATTATATACCTGACAAACTCATTAGAGCCTCTGGGTATTATCAGATCAATACAATCGTCCATCTTTAGCATTTCATTAACATCCGCACGGGTTTCAATCAGCTTAATCCAGTTAGAAGGAATCCCTGCCTCCTCAGTAGCTTTTGTTATTATATCTGCAAGAACACGATTTGTCTCCCTGGCTTCGGAGCCTCCCTTTAAAAGCACACCGTTTCCGCTCTTAAGACATAATGTGGATATTTGAACAAGTGCATCAGGTCTGGATTCAAAAATAATCCCTATAACCCCTATCGGACATGTAACCTTATACAAATCAAGTTCTTTGTCGAGTTGAGTTGACATCAACGTCTTTCCAACGGGATCCTCTAAATTTATAAGACTTCTGATTCCGTCAATTACATCCTGTATTTTTGCTTCATCAAATTTAAGCCTCTTTAAAAGGGGTGCTGCAAGCTGTTCTTTTTCACTTCTTTTTAAATCTTCATCATTGGCTTTTAAGATTTCTTCCTTGCGCTCCAGTAAATGCTGCGCTATCGCTTCCAATGCCTTGTTTTTAAGTTCGGTGTTTGTAGCTGCCAGCTTTATTGATGCTTCCTTTACCATCGAAGCAATTTCATTTATACTCATATACATCTCCCCAAAGCTACTCATTTTTGTCTATAATTATAGCATACCAAAACCGAAGTTACAATTTTACTCTTTCATTTTTATACCAGATCCCCTATTTAAACACCGACTTGAACAAGCGGTTTATAGCACCACCGAGTTTAATCTTCGAGTCCTCAAATACTTCAACAATCTTAAACTTAATCTCTATAGGAATATCTTCATCATTTTCTGTTGAAGTAATCAAACAGTATTCTTCATCTGTAAGAACTTTCTTCAAATCTTCTTTAACTGAATCGGGAATTGTTCCATGTGTGGCATCAACAAAGCACAAGGGTGGAAAAAGTACACACCACCAATTCTGCCCTTCACCCTCACCGATAACAACTCTAAGCGCTTTATAGTTTCCAGCCGGAAGGGCGATATCTCCATATACCTTTGTTGGAAACGGATAATTACCAAGCATTACATTAACATGATAACTTTTTCCCTGTCTTATTATTTCATCAATTGCAATCTGCTTTATATTCCCTAAATTCTCATTTATTTTTTTACTGGTTTCATCTATATCCTTCATATCACCAATTTGTTCTTTCATATAGCTTATAACCCTATCCCTGACATCCCTTTTCAACTGCTGATCATCATGAGAATCACTGTTAGCCACAACATGAAGCCTTATCAGATTATCTGCAAGACCACTGCTTACATCTTCTGAATATGAAACAACTGCTATTCCGATTATAACTGCAAAAGCCAAAACAACTGTAGTCATTCGTACAATAACTTTCCTGTAATCTATTTTCCCAAATACTTTAAACATAATCTACTTCCCCCTGAATTCTTTGTGTAAAGCAATTAAAATTTTTCTAAAACCAGCTTTGTCTTTAAAAACATAAATTCTAAAAATCCAAATCTGTTCCATACTCTATGTTTTTTAACAATATAAACTTTAATTGCTTAGTATAATTATTCACAAATACAAAAGAAAATATACTATACATAAAATTATTTAGAATAAAATCTATAATCAGGGCAGATATCATTTTTTATCAATTTGTATGATTAAAAGAGTTGGATATTATTTTACCAGTAGTACACATAAAAAAAGAAGTATGCGTAAAGCTACTTCTTTTTTTACACTATTTAACACCTTTTACTTCCCCATAATCCGGATAAAAGCAATCGCTTTTTAAGAGATTCATCAAAGCTTTTATTTAGATTGATTCTCAATTGCTGCCCGTATAAAATCTTTAAACAATGGATGAGGTCTGTTAGGTCTGGATTTAAATTCAGGATGAAACTGAACTCCTATAAACCATGGGTGAGATTCTAGTTCAATAATTTCAACCAATCTGTTGCTAGGTGACAATCCTGACATAACAAGTCCTTTTGAAGCCAATATTTCCCTAAATTCATTGCTAAACTCATATCTGTGTCTATGCCTTTCATATATGAGTTCATCCTTATATATTTCACAAATCTTCGAATCTTCCTTTATCTTGCAAGGATAGAGTCCTAGTCTCATTGTACCGCCTTTTTCATCAACATCTTTTTGATCAGGCATAAGATCAATTACTGGATATGCCGAATTCTCATCAAACTCAGAACTGTGAGCATTCGTGAGCCCAGCCACATTCCTTGCAAATTCAATAACCGCCATCTGCATTCCCAAGCATATGCCAAAATATGGTTTCTTGTTCTCACGGGCAAATTTTGCTGCCAATATCTTCCCGTCAATACCTCTGTCTCCGAATCCACCCGGAACAAGTATACCATCCGTTTTTTGCAAAAGGTTCTGAACATTTTCGTCGTTTAACGTTTCAGAATTAATCCATTTTATTTTGACATCCGCACAATTAGCAATACCACCATGCTTTAAAGCTTCCACCACACTCAGATATGCATCATACAGTTCTACATACTTTCCTACTAACGCTATGGTAACCGCCTCGCGCGGACTCTTCTGCTTTTCAACCATTTCACACCATTCAGACAAATCAGGTTCTGTACAGACAAGTCCCATACGGCTGCAAACAGTTGCTGCCAAACCTTCTTCTTCAAGCATTAAAGGCACTTCATAAAGTATTTCCGCATCAAGATTTTGAATTACACAGTCTCCAGGGATATTGCAGAATAAGCCTATTTTGTCTTTTAAGTCCTTTGTCAGCCTCTTTTCTGTTCGGCACACTATTACATCAGGCTGAATGCCTATACTCCTTAATTCTTTTACACTGTGCTGAGTCGGCTTGGTTTTCAGTTCTCCCGATTTCCCAAGGAAGGGCACAAGCGTAACATGTATATACATAACATTTTCTCTTCCCACATCGGTTGAAACCTGCCTGATTGCTTCAAGAAAAGGAAGCCCCTCAATATCACCGACTGTACCACCTATCTCAGTTATTACCACATCGGTATGTTCTGTCTTTCCTACTCGGTATATTCTTTCCTTTATTTCGTTTGTTATATGAGGTATAACCTGAACGGTGCCACCAAGATAGTCGCCTTTTCTCTCCTTTGATATAACCGACCAGTATATCTTTCCCGTTGTTATGTTACTGTTCTTGTTCAGACTCTCGTCTATAAACCTTTCATAATGACCCAAATCCAAGTCGGCTTCTGCACCATCGTCAGTTACGAAAACCTCACCATGTTGATATGGACTCATAGTACCCGGATCGACATTTATATACGGATCAAATTTCTGTATTGTGACTCTAAGTCCTCTAGCCTTTAAGAGCCTCCCCAAAGAAGCGGCTGTTATTCCCTTTCCTAGACCGGAAACAACACCGCCTGTTACAAATATGTACTTGACAGACATGACTAATTCCTCCATAAAAAACAGCTTCAGCCGATAAGTAGCACTCACGGCTGATCATTTTGATTAAATAAATAAGTTATACATTTTTATTTATTAATTACACACTTTTATATTTTATATTTGTCTAGTTACGGTGTCAATAGCAAATGAAATAAACCCAAATTTATTCTTAAAAACATATGCAATAGTGCACAATAAAATTTATACCCGTCAAGAGCGTTAAATTTCGCCTCTTTTATTTCACTTCACGAGACTTCTAAAAACAGTAAAAGGCCTAAATAAAATTGAGTCCCCATCGAGAGTACTCAATTTTGCCTGTTTCATTTCACGCCAAGAGACCTAACAAAAGTAATAAAAAATTACTGTCTCTGGCATATCCGGTGAATTATATATTTTTAGGTCTAAAGCTACTAATTTGGTAGTCCAAAGCTCTTAAACGCTTACAAAATATCTATTAACTCTCCCCTTATAACTACTCTACAAAAAAATCTTTAAAAACGCTTATATAATCTTCTCCCCTAAACCACTCAATGTTTTCCCTCTCATTGAGATAAATCGATTAATTAAATTCCACAATAAAAATTAAAATTTGTCTCCCACAAACAATTCCATACTATAGAAGATTTCAAAACAAAAGAGCTATGGACTACCAAATTAACAGCCTTATTACCTCCTTCGTCAGTAAAATCATATACGTAATATATGTAGAATAAAACAACATCAAACCTAAGACAAAAACAATATTATTTCATGATACCAACTACTTAAGAAATAAAGGTAATACTATACCACAGTGAATTGCAAACCTAAACAGACAATGTTAAAATGCCTATGTATAATTTAAACTGTTAACCAATACCCCAACTAAGATTATCAACTCAAACTTTATCTTTCCTTAAAAATATTATATAAATTATTCAAAGTTCTGTCAATATGCATATTTTTGAGTTTCCCCATTTTTTAATATAGTGCTAAATCGTCCGGCTTGGCTGTGGACATGAAATGCTACAGAATTCAACGCTAACCCAAGAGTTGGCAATACTCGTTCGCTAAGAAATTCCTCCGCATTTCATGCCCCCATCCAAACCTGGTTAGTAGCTGGAATTAGCTTTTACATCTTTAGAATTAGCCTAAAAATAAAGTTATTAACATTACTCCGGGCTTTCTCCGTATAGAAATTCTTCCATGTTATCAACGCCATAGCATTCTATCACATTTAAAATTCGCACGTAAGTGCGGGCGGCATTTTTCAGAGAACAGTGTGTGTATATGATGGCTCTGAACCAGACCAGTAAGGAATACTTCATTTCATTGGCGGCGTAAGCCTGGTGAAGAGCTGTGGTGCGGCACACTTCGTGGGATGACCATCAAAGCCCAACTCCTTGATTTTATCAGAACAGTTCAGTCGTTTAGACTGGCTTGCCTTTCGTTCGGGTTGCTACTCCGAACTTATGCCGCAACGCGGCGAACTGCACCCGATGAAGCGATGCGGGCAGGATGACCTCATGACCCTTCCCCAGAGAATCTTCTACATGCTTTGCCCTTTACGCAAATGGACTTGTTATATGAAGTCCGCTGGTCTATCACTAACAGCACTAAAAAATCATTCAATATCACTATCGATGATATCTATATATTCTTTACACTTGAAATATATAAGATTTTCTCCCTCAACATCAAATTAGCATGCGACCGCATCCGAGAAACGCTGTGGGCACGCATACTACATGATAATCCCTCGTAGCCCTTCTACATGAATTTTCCCTCCGTCCCCCTTGCGCTAGATGGATTGTTATCGGATGGATGAGACCCCTAGAGACCAGCATGCGACAGGACGTCGCAACCTCAAATATCCCAGTACTCAATCCCAGAAATTAAAAATAACTTCTCCCACAGTTAAAGAATCATAATACCTTAACTGCTTTATTTCCGTCTTATTTAATTGCTTATAATCCTCTAAACTTAAAGGTTTTACAAGTTCTTTTTTCTTTATAACCTGATAAAAATCATTAAACTTACTTTCTAGAAACTCATCATCAAAGTATTTGATATTAAAGCACTGTATACTTGTCGCAAAGCAAATATACGGGAAAATCATATTTAATAACTCAACTTTCCCACAGTATTTATGGGCTCTTTGCCACTAACGTAGCAT
>CAYPCH010000070.1:0-19547 GCA_964409165.1 uncultured Oscillospiraceae bacterium
TAAACCGTTAGGTCGGGTAACTGGCGCCAGGGTTCGAATCCCTGCTTCTCCGCCATAATAAGGCATCTCAGATAGTGAGGTGCTTTTTTAGTTCTCTTGAAAAAAGTACATTGTTTTTTCGAAAAATAAAATTTTGAAATTCAGAAGCTGCAAAAGCTTCTGAGACTATATAAAAGTGTACTAGTTAGATTTAAAAGGGATGTTTGCTCCCATTTTTATGTTTAGAAAGTGGCTTGTGAAAAACATTGTGATAAGTTCAAAACTGGTGGTATATAGATACCAAGAAAGTGACTTTACATTAAAACATCTAATTTTTGTGATCATACGAAGAGTTGATTTCTTGGTTTTTGATTCAGTTCAAATTATTTTCAGTAAATTGCTACACAATAAGCATAGAAAAAGTAAAAACAGAAAGAGGAATAAACTATGACAAATAAATTAACTTTTAGTGAGGCAACAAAAAAACACTTTAAAACATTAGAACAGTATGTGCCGATTGTATCACGAGTCCATGGAGGCAATCATCCAGAATTTATTGAAGTTAGTAAGTTGTTCAATGAAATCAATGAAAAAACAAAGGAAGCGGGATCGAATAAACCGGAATTAAACGAAGAGTTTGCCAAGTTGCGTGGTATCACAGATAATTACACAGTTCCGGGGGATGTATGCGAAAGCTATGAAGCGGTTTATGATATGCTAAACGAAATAGATAAGGCATATTTTGAATAAGTATGTAACTCAACTTTCCCACTTATAGTGTTTTGAGGCTCTGGTTGCTCACAAGTTAAGGGCAAAAAGTTTACTTTTTGACCGCGGTGAGCAATGTTGCATTAGCGGCAAAGAGCCCATAAATACTGTGGGAAAGTTGAGTATATAACATAATAAAATTAGGAAGTGATTTTATTGCAAAGATTTATATTGAGTAATAAAAATCATATAACTTTGATTAGTGCAATTTTGATTGCCATTGGATTTACCAGTGAGCTAGGCTTTAAAAATGAAGTTGTGGCTATTTGGTCTTTAGCCATTGCCTCAATTTTAGGTGTTGCACCTATTGCGATACAAGCCTATCAAGCATTAAAAGTCAAAGTTGTCAGTATAGATGTTTTAGTTACCATTGCTGTTGTTGGAGCATTTATAATTAAAAATTTTGAAGAATCAGCCATTGTTACATTCTTATTTCTATTTGGCTCTTTTTTGGAGCAACGCACGTTAAATAAAACACGTTCTGCGATTAAAGAGTTAACCGAAATGGCGCCAGAGAGTGCTTTGAAGCAAATGGAGAATGGGGAGTTTGAAGAAGTGGAAGTTGATGAGGTAGATATAGGCGATATTTTACTTGTTAAAACAGGAGCGAAAGTTCCTGTTGATGGCACAGTAATATCAGGCGAAGGGCATATAAATGAAGCAAGTATTACCGGTGAAGCTATTCCTGTAAGCAAAAAGAAGGATACAGGGGTATATGCCGGAACGATTTTAGAAAATGGAACAATTCAAATTGTTGCTAATCGTGTAGGTGAAGATACTACTTTTGGTAAAATTATTGAGCTAGTTGAAGAAGCACAGGACTCAAAATCAGAAGCTGAACGTTTTATTGACAGGTTTGCCAAATACTATACTCCAGCCGTTTTAATTCTTGCCACTATTGTGTGGTTAATTTCACGAAATATTGAACTTGCTATTACAATATTGGTTTTAGGTTGCCCGGGTGCTCTGGTCATTGGTGTACCTGTTTCAAATGTAGCAGGTATTGGCAATGGCGCACGCAATGGTGTCCTTCTGAAGGGTAGTGAAGTAATTAACGATTTTAGTAAAGTTGATACAATAGTATTCGACAAAACAGGTACACTAACAATAGGAAATCCTAAAGTTGCTGACAAAGAAATTTATACAAATGACGTTGATGAAGTACTAGGATATCTTGCAAGCGTTGAAAATGAATCAGACCATCCATTAGCTAAGGCTATTGTAGAACATATTGGAGATATAAAATTATACACAGTTGAAAAAACAGATGTTGTAAAAGGCGGTGGAATTGTTGCCCATGTAGAGGGACATAGAGTTGCAGTTGGCAATGTTGCACTGATGGAACAAGAAAATGTTAATCTGAATGAAAAAGCTCGGTCGGACATTAAGCGATTTGAAGAGGATGGGAATTCCCTTGTTCTGACCTCTGTTGATGGTGAACTAAAAGCTCTAATGGGTATTCGTGACCAAATTCGTCCGGGTGTGAAAGATGATCTTCAAAGGCTGAAAAAGCTAGGCGTTAAGAATCTGATAGTTCTATCTGGAGATAACCAGGGAACGGTTGACTTGGTAGCACGGGAACTCGGATTGACACAAGCGCACGGAAATATGTTGCCAGAGGATAAGTCGGCACATATTAAAGAGATGCAAAATAAAGGTCATATTGTTGCATTTGTTGGAGATGGCGTCAATGATAGTCCTTCACTAGCCCTAGCGCAAATTGGAATTGCAATGGGAAGTGGCACAGATGTCGCAATTGAAACCTCTGATGTTGTCCTGATGAATTCGGATTTCAGTCGTTTGCCACATGCACTCGGATTAACAAAAGCAACAGCAAATAACATGCACCAAAATATTTTTATCGCAGTGGGAGTTGTATTGGTTCTGCTTGCGAGTGTATTCTTTAGTGACTGGATGAACATGTCAATAGGGATGTTGGTACACGAAGCAAGTATATTGGTCGTCATCATAAACGGCATGAGACTCCTTCGTTACAAATTGCGATATAAAATAGTAACTTAGGTATTGGTGTATAATACAATAAAAGATTAAAGGAGAGATGAAAATGCAAAAAGCAACTATTCAATTGGAAACTCTAACTTGCCCATCATGCGTCCAAAAGATTGAAAACGCAACAAAATCTTTGGCCGGTGTGGAAAAAGAAAGTGTAAAGGTGATGTTTAACTCAAGCAAAGTAAAGTTTGATTTTGATTCTGAAAAAGTGTCAGTGGAAGATGTGGAAAAGGCCATCACTGCACTTGGATACGAAGTTAAGAAATCTCAAGTTAAAGATAAATAGAACATTTGGAGATTTCTATAAATAAACTATTGCAGAAAATTGTAACACTTGGTAAAATTGCAGTAGCTATTAATAACACGGACATTGATATATTAAAAAAGCACTGCAATAAATTGTATTAAGGAACGGGTGAAATTTACTTATTCTTTTTTCACTTCGCTATTTGGCTTCAAATAAGCGTTAAGTGAAAATTGTAATAGAAGTTATATTTCAACCTTCTTAAGGAAATTGAAGCACGATGTAAAATTTTTATCACGTTTTATATAGGAGAATAGATTGACAGACTACATTAAGAAAGTTTATGATAATATAAAAATTGAAGAAGGGGAAGTTGCAGTTGAAAATGCTCTGATTAATGTTTACTTCAACGAAGGGATTTCCACCAAAGAACTTTCACGCAAGCTCTTATTGCCTGTACCGTTAGTAGCAGCTATGAAAAAGGAATTAATAAAGGCAGGAATTTTCGTCCAGGATAGGGGAATAAGGCTATCTGATGAGGGTAGAAAATATGTTGGAGAGGAACTTGGATATGAAGGGCTTAATACTAGTCTTTATAAAAAGCTGATTGAATTGGATTATGATTGGAAAAGTGATTTTTATAAAGAAACTACAGTGATCGAAAAGATTTTTGACAACAGGCCGGATGTGGATGTTACTATCGACCAGTCTAAATGTACCCCGGAGACAAGTTTGAAACGTGCTGTTTTATGTGCCATAAACAATTCAATAATAGGTAAAAAGATTTTGTGTGTTGGTGATGACGATCTGGTTAGTGTATCTATAGGGTTATTACTAAAAAAACTCTTTACCAAGAAGAAGGGAAGTAAAACAGAAATCCATGTTCTGGATGTAGACTCCAGGTTTTTGAGCTATATTGAGAGTATTGCCAAGGTAGAAGAATTGCCTATACATTGCCATCATATAGATTTGAGAGAACCTCTGGATAGTTCTTTACAAAACCAATTTGACTGCTTCTTTACAGATCCACCATACACATTGACAGGAATGAGACTTTTTATTTCGAGGGGTCTTTGCGCCCTAAAGAAAAAGAAAGGGTTGCCGATATTTTTTTCTTTTGCACATAAATCTCCTGATTTTAGTGTTAAAATGATGGAAGAGTTTTTAAAAATGAACTTGGCTGTAACTGAGATAATTCCTAGATTCAATAAGTATGAGGGTGCGGAAATTATAGGGAACACCAGTCAAATGATTATATTAAAGACGACAGAAAAAAGTAAAAGCATAACAGAAGATATATATGATAAACCAATTTATACTGGAGAAGTTGTTAGAACTATGAGAAAATATAGATGCAAGAAATGTAATAAGAATTACATGATAGGTATAAACGGTGTATATACTACAATTGAAGAATTAAAAAAAGCAAGGTGCTCTGAATGCAAGGGTGAAGTATTCGAATTGGTTGAGAGAGCACAGATCTCAGATAGCAAATAAAAATAAAAAATGAACAGTCAGGTTAGGAGTATTAGATATGTCAATAAGAAAGATGCAAGAAAAAGATATAGAAATAATAGCTGAATATGAAAAGGAGATATCCATTATTTCTTTTGGGGATGAGGCAATAACCGAACTGGATTTTCATGCCCGGAAGCTTTTAAAATCAATGGACAAGGAAATAGATGGAATGATGGTTCTTGAAGTGGATGGGAAAATAGTTGGATGGTTGTGGATGACTCCAAGGATTAATTCAGTTAGCAATGAAAAATATATAAATTTTAAAAGTTTTTATATTGATGAGAATTACAGGGGTACCGATTACGTTAATGAATTTATAGAAGCAGGAATGAAATTCTGCAAAGATGTAGGAGCAAGAACAATAATGAGCAAGGTTCATGTGAAAAACTTCCCGGCGAGGGTATTATGGAAGAATTATGGATTTGAGCCTACCCACCTGACATTGGAATATAGATTTGACGACAAGGAAACAAAATAATGAAAATAAAATGTTTGGTGTGGGACTTGGATGATACGCTTTGGAAGGGTACTCTGAGCGAGAACTGGGATGTAATATTTTATGAGGAAAAAAGAGATATTATTAAAAGGATTGATGAGTTAGGAATTTTACAAAGTATAGCAAGCAGAAATAACGTAGACCAAGTTATGTGCAAACTGGATGAAATAGGAATAAGGGAGTATTTCCTTTATCCCCAGTGCAATTGGGGTTCAAAGGTTGAAAGTATAAAAAGGATTGCTGAAAAGTTGAACATTGGTATTGATTCCATAGGCTATATTGATGATAATCCTTTTGAATTGGCAGAGGTTGAATATTTTTTGCCGCAAGTGAGGATATACAATGCAGATGAGTATGGCAGCCTGTTAAGCTTGGATGAATTCAAAAATGATAATGCTACCAGGGAAAGCAAAATGAGAAGACAGATGATGATATCAAGGATGGAGCGGGAACATGCACAGGATTCATTTAAAGGCAACAGGGAGGATTTTCTTAGAGAGTGCCAGATGGAGCTTACTGTACGTTTAGCAAAAATGAATGATGTAGAGCGTATTTATGAATTGGTTTCCCGTACAAATCAAATGAATAACATATTAGATAGAATAAGCAGGGATACCGTTATTCAGTTTTTAAATCTACAGGACAAGCTGGTTTATGTTGCAGAATTAACCGACCGTTTTGGTTATCATGGCATAGTAGGGGCTTGTTTGCTTGAAAAAAAAGAGAGTAATGCAATTATCAAGCTGTTTTGTATATCTTGTCGGATTGAGGGAAGAGGGATTGGAGTTGCATTTATAGCAACAATAATCAAACAGCTTTCAGATTCTTTTAGTAATATATGCGAGATATACTGTGATTACGTGGATGAAAAGAAGAACAGACCGGCACTAATGCTTCTTAACATAGTCGGGTTTAGTCTTTTTATAAAGCAAGCTGTAAAGTCAACATATGTACTTAAACTTCCAATGAAGGAGTTGGATTTTGACTGGCTTCAAATAAGCGTTAAGTGAAAGTTATGTTTTATTATAGCAGTCGATTTTTTGAAATATGGAGTTGATATATAATGAATAGAAGTAATATTGAGAAGGATGTAATTGAATTAATAACAAGTTTTGTTGGGGCAAAGGATATAAACTTGGATACTTCCCTTATAGGAAAGGGAGGTATTATGGATTCTATGACAGCTGTTCAGTTAATAAACAGCCTCGAAGAGAAGTTTAAAATTTTCTTCATGCATGATGACTTGAATCTGGAGGCTTTTTCAAGTGTGAGGTCTCTGGTTGGCTTGATTGAGAAATATTCTGAATAGGTGGTGTGCTCGTTAAATTATGACTATTAATGGGAAAAATGTTGTGGTTACGGGTGGTGCTAATGGAATTGGAAGAGCTACTTCATTGGAGTTGCAGTCTCTTGGAGCAGACATCTGTGTGTTGGACTGGGATACAAGTGCTATAGACAAATTGCAAGAAGAATCTTCTGATGTTTTTGCCAGGGTTTGTGATGTTTCCTCCTATGATGCGGTTGATAAAGCAGTTGAGGAGTATTTTAAAAAGGCAGGAAGCATTGACATTCTGATCAACTGTGCCGGGATAGTTTATAATAGTCCTTTAGTTGGATTAGGCGGCTCCCATGATGTTGAAATGTGGGATAAAGTAATATCAGTGAATTTGAGTGGAGTATTTTATACAACCCTTTCAGTTGTTAACCGGATGAAAATGACCCGTACCAAGGGGCTGGTTATAAATATAAGCTCTATAAGTGCGTCAGGAAATGCAGGACAAAGTGCATACTCAGCAGCAAAGGCAGGAGTGAATGCCTTAACAGTTACATGGGCGAAAGAGCTTTGTAATTGGGGAATAAGGGTTGCAGGAATTGCTCCGGGATTTACAGATACTCATACAACTCAGTCTGTAATGGAGGAGAATGTTATACAGGAGTGGAAGAAGAAGACACCCTTGAGACGGTTTGCAAGAGTAGATGAGATAGTAAATGGAATAATTTTCATAATTCAGAATGATTTTTTTCATAGCAGGATACTAGAGATAGATGGTGGTTTGAGAATTTAATGAATATAGTACTTGTAAACATTTATCCAATAAATACATATGCCTGGTACTTGTTATCATCTTATATGTTGAAGGCATATATTGAAAGAAATAATACTGAGCAAAAAGAGCTTAAGGTGGATGTTTTAAATTTTAGTAATATTACTTCTGCCGAAAGGGTTGCTCGCTCTATTTTAAATTATTCTCCTGACATAATTGGATTTAGTTGTTATAGCTGGAATATGGAAAGGGTTCTTGAAGTTATTGATATGACCCGAAATGAGGTGCAAGCTGATTATGTGCTTGGCGGGCCTGAAATTTTTGAGGATATGATATATTCGCTAAAAAACCCCGGGTGCGCCGATTACTATATTATTGGTGAAGGGGAGGAAAGCTTTTTTAAACTTGTAAACTTTCTATATAATAAGAGAAATAGTAATTGGTTACCAAGACCTGAGGGAATTGCAGTATGGAATGATATAAACAAATCTTTGGAGTATGAAAAAGATTGTGCTCCTATTAATCTTGATAACATTCCGTCTGTTTATTTAACCGGAATTATCGATGACAGGTTATACAAAGGCGGACAGGTTTATATTGAAACTCAGCGTGGATGCAAGTATAAGTGCAAGTACTGCATATATCATAAAAATATAAATGGGATTCGCTACTTTTCTCTTGAGCGTGTTTATGAAGAGCTTAATTTTTTGATTGTTCATAAAAAGGTTTCATCAATAAGATTTTTAGATTCTATTTTTTCTTCTGACTTGAAGAGGGCAAAATCTATAGTCAAATATATTCATAATATGAAAATATCCGGTGTCAGGTTGCCTTTAATATACTGGGAATACAATTATGACAGTATTGACGATGAATTCATGCAAATGGTTTCCATGCTGAAAAATAAAGATTTTGCAGGTGGTTTTAGTTGCATGGTAGCATTGGATAAACCACAGATTTATGACGAATTGGTAGATAACTACACAGTTATAAACTGTATTGGAGTACAAACACTAAATGCTGAATCGTTAAAGGCTATAGGGAGGGGGAGTATTGACACTGCAAAATTTGCGGATTTTATGGTGAAAAGTTGCAAGTACAACACTCTGCTAAAGGTGGATGTCATTCTTGGATTGCCTTTTGAAACCCTGGAATCTTATTTGAACGGTATTGAGAGCCTTCTTGAGTATTTCGAATCTACAGACCATGTTTTAAACATTCATATTTTGCAGCTACTTCCCGGGACAGACCTATATAAAAACAGTTCCAAATTCGGCATTGAGTTTTCTTCTAAAGCACCTCACAATGTTATTTCAACTAATGCAATGGATAAAGATAAACTATCATATGCTTCAAAGCTTTCCGCAGTGTTGTTTAGAGTTATCAATTCTCCTTTGAGAGAGCTCTTTTTCAAATTGCGAAATGAACTTAAATGTAGCAATATTGATGTGCTAAAAAAAGTATATAATGAAATCTTGTCTTTTGAAGGTTTCACCAATATCAAGTTAGTTAATGAATCAATAGTAGATGATGAATACTGGAATGCGAAATTATTTAATGATATACCTTCCTCATGGCTAAATGATACTCTATACAAAATTCAGCACAATAACACTGTGTAAAACTAAAATATGATCATGTTTTAGCTCTTTTTTTAAGGATGGATTTTACTCTTCTTATGTCTTTCCCACTGTTTTTTGATACCTTAAGATAGCCATATACTGCTGGAATGAAGAATACCTGAAATAATATCATTGTAAAAATATAATTATTCGGTTCACTATAGCGACCAGACATCATTACCAGAACCTTACCGATTAATGCATTACCTAATGCTCTTCCGATACCGTTTGAAAGAGTGGCAATGCTGAATGTAGTAGCTCTATGTTCCGGTAAATTCACATCTGTTATTAAAGCCAGCCAGTTTGGTGTATTGGCAGATTGTGCTGCTGTTGCACCAACAGCGAGTATAAACATAAAAAACATCCAGGGATTGGTTACAAATTGTCCCAATAATGCAGTAAATATTGAAAGTGGATTGTTTCCGGTCGGAAGTTGGAGACTGTTCATCGGAATAGTAAACATAACTACATAGAGGGGTATTGCAGAAAAAATAAGTAAACCGGTTAACATAGCGCGGCCTCTTAATGTTTTTCTCTGCAATTTGTCTCCTAAATAGCCGAAGTACATAGAAGTTAGACCTCCGGTTTGCAGAAGGGCAAAAAAGTAACCAGCAGCTATTTTTGCTGTTTGCTGATCATATCCTTCAGCCATAATTTTAGAAGCATATAAGGTTGGAAGCCATATTAATGTGCCGATTGTTATATTCATAAAGAATCCCTGCATCATAAGCCACTTATTGCTCTTTTTGCTCAAAATTTCTTTTATATGGCATAATTGAATTTTATAATTATACTTGACTCCTTGCTCCGAAGTACCCTGTAATTCAGGCTCAGAGGCACCTTTTTGAGGCTCTTTTATAAAAAAGTAAAGAAACATAAAAACAAAACCCAGTACAGATATAATTACAAAAGGTCGTCTCCAGTCATAATAAGAAGATATGATAGGTGCCATTACTGATCCTGCGATGCCCCCGAATCCTTGGGACAATCCCCATAAACTCATAAGCATTCCAAGGTATCTTTTAGGTATGTAGTCAGTCAATACACTGAATCCTATGGTTCCTATACAGCCCAAACCGACACCGGTAAAAATTTGATATATAATAAGCTGCACTAGATTTGTACTTTGCGATGTAAGGAAAACAGATACAGACCATATTATCGTACCGATTATAATAAGACGCTTTCTTTTTCCGCTATCTGCCAGATAACCCCATAAAATAGAGGATAGGGATGTAAACAGTATGTTCAATGCAGAAACCATACCCATGTTTTCAATAGGTATATTCAAGTCCTCGGATATGGAAGAAAAAAGAGGCGGAAATAATCCGATTACTGCATTGTCTAGTGAAGCTAGAGCTATAAAAATTGTTATGGTCATAATAGTACTTGACTTTATTCCATTGTTGTTTGTTTTCATTATATAAACCTTTCTCAATTTTCTTTATTAAAGCCATTTCCTGAAAGGAAATCCGGCAAAAAGCAAGGGACTCAATGTCCCGGAGCTTTTTATCAGGGTTCATATATATATAATACAATTTTTATAATGCACAGAAAAGGTATATTTTATATAATTAGCGTAGAAAAAGTGATATTTGAAGAAAAACATCAGGAAATGACCCTAATAAAAATGAGATTATAATCACATTTACTTTTTATATAGGAATTTATTAAAGGTAGTAACAGCAATTATAAGCAAGCAGGATAAATTCATGATAAGACTAATAAACCGAGTCTTTATGGTGCTTTTGCTGTCCACATCCAGACTTTCCTTCATGGAATGAATAACAGATTTCAAGTCGGTTACCCAATAGAGTATTAATAAAGTCAATATTACCTTCAGCCATATTGTATTCAAATAAAAATTGCAATAAATAAAAAAGATTATTACTGCCAGATCTTTCACAACTTTTAATCCGGCACCAAATTTATTTATATCTATATTTAGCTGTTCCTCAATTTCTTCTAAAAACTCTATATTGCTGTCGTCCGAATCATCCTCGTTATTGAACAGATTATTGTTTATTGATTTAAAAGATGCTATAACCATGATTAATGCAAATATTATAAAAAAGGCAGTATCGTTTGAGGATATAACAAGTATAGGAACAATAATCAACATAAGCAGAATAAACAACATGCCCTGTAACTGCATTTCACTACTCCTTATTAAAGGTTACCGTAAGAGCATTATACACGATAGTAGACATTTCTCCACGGGTTATTTGTTTGTTCGGTGATAAATCCAGGTTCTCATTGAGATTAAGCTCTAAAGCTTTATCAACCACGTTTGTTGGCCATTCGCCCTTTAAAGTGCTTTCGTAGTCTAATGCTCTTATGACAACAGCCAAAGCTTCAGCGTATGTAACATCTTTATCAGGAGCTATGGTATTATCCGGATAGCCTGAAACAAGGGAATATTTAATGGATAGCTTAACGTTATTATAAGCCCAATGCGTATCACTTATATCCGAAAATGTTATTTCTATATCGTCAAGCATCGTATCCTTATCGTACCCTAAAAGGTTTACAACAAGTGTAATAAACTCGCTTCTCTTAATCTTATTTTCAAGCTTAAGGCTTCCATCTTCATAACCCTTTAGAATGCCAAGTTTAACCAGAGATTCTGCGTTTTTTTCTATAATACCGGATTCAGGTGCAGAGTATGATGTAAGTACATTGGTAAATACCATTATCAGCGATAGAATTATTATATTTGCCAATACATTTTTCTTCATAATAAGTTACCCCTCAATATAAAATCATTTTCGTGACGTATCTATAATTTAAATTATACACTTATAAGCCTCTAATGCAAATTAAAAAATAGTTACAAATTTATTTTGAAGGTATAATATGTATCATTTTAACTAAAGCTATGCATGGATAGGAATAAATTTATAATAGAGGAGGATAAATTATGTCAAGAACAATTGCAGCTATTTTTGATGATTACAATTTTGCAGAGAATGCCGCAAGGCAGATAAAAGAACAAGGACTTAGGACAGACGACATTTCAATTATTGCAAGGCAGGGAGAGAAGGATACGGGAAATAACATGATTATGGACGCTGGAAATAACGGTGCCGATATGCTTGCAGGAGCAGGTGCAGGAGCAGGTGCAGGAGCAGGTGAAGGAACAGGTACGGGAATGGTTACAGGTACAGGTACAGGAAGGATTAACGACAATATTTCGGACGGAGTTGTTACCGGAGGTATATTAGGCGGATTGGCAGGATTGTTAATTGGTGCGGGCAGCATGATGATACCGGGATTGGGAATTATTGCTGCGGCAGGGCCGATAACAGGGCTTTTATCCGGTGCCGTAACAGGTGGTATAGTAGGAGGACTTGTTGATCTAGGCATTCCTGAGAACAAAAGCAAGCAGTATGAGACGGATATAAAAGCAGGTAAAGTCCTTTTCAGTATGAAAACAGACGACGACAAAGTTGAGCGAATAGCGTCCATATTAAGAAATAATGGTGCTGTCAGTGTGGACAGCTATTAATAAAGCCTATCAACTCAACTTTACCACAGTATTTATGGGCTCTTTGCCACTAACGTGGCTTTGCCCACCGCGGTCAAAAAGTAAACTTTTGACCTTAACTTGTGAGCAAGCAGAGCCTCAAAATACTATAAGTGGGAAAGTTGAGTTATCAATCAGATATTATTGTCTGGTCTTGAACAGGTGTGGACTGAACGTGGGAAGGTGTGGAATCAGAGGGGGCAACCTTTTTGGTTCCGCGCTTTATCACACTGTCATAAGTACTGTAAATACTTCTGTAAAGCTTTGTTTTACCCACAACGTTATCTCCCATTTTTATAATTTTATAGGTGTCGACAGTGTGACCTGACATACCGGATTGAATGACGACAGTCTTACCCTCCTCCATATTAGGATCATCTATATACCTTACTGGTGCAGCGGTAGTGCTTATGGGGATATGACTTATTTCTACCTTTTTGTCGGGAGTTTCGTTTGTACCTATAAAAGAAAATGTAAGCCTGTTGCTGTTTGACACGATTGCTTCAATTTTTATCGGCCATTTGGTGTTATTTCTGAATTCAAAATCAAGCTCACCATATGAAACAGCGGCATCCTGCCCTAATGGTACATAACCTACTGTAAACATATGGTTTTTGCGGTATACCGTTTCAAGATCCGAAAAGAGAACTGCATTGAACAATGTTGACGAAACCTGACAAATACCACCGCCGACATCGTCAACTATTTTTCCTTGTATATATGCGTGTGCAGCCTTATATCCAGCTTCAACAGTTCTTTTGCCTACTACGTCATTAAAAGAGAACAGCTCTCCGGGGGCAAGTATTTTACCGTTTAATTTAGAAGATGCAAGCCTTATATTGACTCCTCGGTTTGCATTATTTACAGTAGATGTTGAAAAGCTTGTCGAATAAGAAGCTAGAGTATCCCTAAAAATATTGTTGTTAACATACTCGGTTGTAATTTCAGGTTGTTTGAATTCCACAGGCAATTCCTTTACAGTGTCAGTGGTATTTTGAAGCTCGTTTATTATGCTTATAAGCTCTGCTTTATCAATTCTGCGTCCTAGGGTATGAGGTATTACTGAGACAATATTGTTTTCAACAGTAACCTTTGAGTCTTCTGCTTCCTGGGATATAAGCCCATAAATTTTGTCTGCATCTATACTGCTGGGCATTGTAGTTTTTGAAGGAACATCAAAAGTTCCGCTAATGCAATCTCTAATGGAATTATCAATTATCAAGATAGCTTCTTTTTTGTCAATACTTGTTCCCGGGTGTCCGGTACTCAATGTTACTTTTGACTTACCCAAAAACAAGTCTGCTTCTTTCACAGGTATTAAAGTTTTTGTATAGAAATCATTTATTTCACTGTTTACAAAACTGTCATCGTAAGAATATCCAAGAGGTATGACAATACCATTTCGATAAGCATCAAATATGACTTTGAGTCTTGAGAATATATTACCGGAACGTCCTACTGAATAAGCTTTTTCCACTGCATCTTTTATATCATAAGACACCGTTATATCGGAAAAATTTATTGTCTTGTGTGCGCCATCATAATTTAATGTGATACTGGCATCCTCAACATTATCAGAGTATGCGGACTCTAAAAATTTTAATGCTTCATCATATGAACAGTAAGACATATCATGCTTATTGATAAGCACACCTTTGTATACTTTTTTGGAAGTTAATGACCATATCGCTATAATTGAAGATACGACTAAAATTGCTGCAATAATAGCAGATATGATAATAATTATAAGCCTTGCCCTTTTATTTTCGCTACTCTTTTGGATTTCTGGAATATACATAAACACGCTCCATTTTTTAAAATACTTTTATAATACATATATATTTGGACGACTGATGAAGCTAATTGGTTCAATGGAAATACTTGCTGTATAATTATAATACTTTTTACTGTATAATTCTATTACTTAATACTACTTGCCATGCTTCTATTATCTCAAGTAATATAAAAAAACTCAACAATATTTTCATTGCAAATATGTAATAATTATGTATGATATATTTAATATCGACAACTGTATTTGAATGCGGTATCTGCTATAATTCAGTAAAAGACTTTATTAAATTCAACAGGAGATACAGGAGCTATGAAGATACTGTTATTTAGTGATTCACACGGTAACACAAATAATATTTTGAAGGCTATGAAAAAAAATAAGGATATTGATATAGTAATACATCTTGGAGATTTTATAAAAGATATGGATGAACCTATTAATCGTTTTAAAGAAAAAAGATTTGAGCTTGTGAGCGGTAATAATGATTGGAGGCGGGAACTTCCATCCGAAAAGATGCTTTATATTGAGGGGAAAAAGATATTCATTACTCATGGACACCATTACAATGTCAAAAATGAATATCAAAGAATAATAAATAAAGGAAATGCTCTATGTGCAGATGCTGTCTTTTTTGGACACACACATATGGCAGAAGAATTGTTTTGTGACAAAATGCTGGTTTTAAACCCTGGGAGCATAGGACTTCCTTCAGGAACAAGAAAAACATATTGTGTTGTAGAAATAAGGGATAACAGGTTTTGGCCCAGCTTTAAGTCTGTTAAGGATTAATAGGATATAACAGCCATACAAAATAGAAATTAGTTGTAAAAGAACGTATAGACCAGATAAATTCTGCTTATACTTATAAAAGTGTAAAAAAAATTCTTGCATTATGAGCAAATAACAATTATGAAGACGGTTATATGGAAGAATAGACATATTACAAAATTATGGTATAAGGTGAATTTAGAATGAACATAAATATGCAAAAAGATCAGAGTTCAAAAATCCCGAAAGATAATAAAATGGTAAAACTTCTAGGGTCATTACCTTTGAGAGGGAAAAAAGAATTTGTGGCAAAAAGTAACTATAGCGAGGAAAAAAGCCTGGTTGAATGTATAAATAATGCCAGAAAAGAATGGATAAACGCAAATACTAGTTTTGAGTATGCTGTGGAAAGTGAACTTGTAGATTACTATACATACAAAATAAAAGCATATCAGGTAAGATATGAATATCTTTTGAAAATAGCCAAAGAAAAGGGATTAAGTTTGTAGGGTATGACCCAATATCATTCCTTATATACTCAACTTTCCCACAGTATTTATGGGATCTTTGCCACTAACGTAGCATTGCTCACCGCGGTCAAAAAGTAAACTTTTTGCTCTTAACTTGTGAGCAACCAGAGCCTCAAAATACTATAAGTGGGAAAGTTGAGTTATTTATTTAAACAGATTTTCACTTTAGTATTTTTCTGTAATAAATTCTTGACCAAGCCTATATATTAATAAGGAATGCAGGTATAAACCTCTTAACAAAAAACGGAATTTATTTATAATGCTAAAGTGAAAATGGAGTGAAAAAAGCGTATGTATCTTGAGTACAGTGTGATATTCACATATATAATAGGAATTGCTGTTTTGTTCTTTATAGGAAAGTTCCTGACAGTGCCGATGAAGGTGGTATTAAAGCTTATATATAATGCTGTTTTAGGCGGCATTGCAATTTTGGTGATTAACTTTGCAGGCGGATTCTTCCATTTCAATATCGGACTAAATCCTATTACAGCTTTCATAACCGGAGTTCTTGGTGTTCCTGGTGTCCTTATGCTTATTGCACTTAAATTGATATTTAAAGTTTGATACGGCTCATCTGCTTATTGTTAAACATTTATCAAAATATCATGAAAAAGTATAAAATATTGTATACAAAGAACAAAATCAAATAAAATCCTACCAAATATAAGGCCTGACCCGATTAAGTTACCTTGACAAAAAATAAACATACATTTATACTTTAATCTGTATTGATAAATGCTAATAAGAACGGCTGATAATGCTGATTATTCAGCAGAATAATTATAAATAAATGAGGGGGTTTACCACATGGGCAAGGTTGTTGAAATCAGATGGCATGGACGCGGTGGACAAGGTGCTAAAACTGCATCTTTGCTACTTGCTGATGCTGCATTCAATACCGGGAAATACATTCAGGGTTTTCCGGAATATGGTCCTGAGAGAATGGGTGCACCAATTACTGCTTATAACAGAATAAGCGATGAAAAGCTACCTATTCACAGTAATATTTACGAACCTGATTATGTAGTAGTTGTTGACGACACTCTTCTTACTTCGGTTGACGTTACTTCTGGACTGAAGGAGAATGGGGCGATAATAATAAATACTACAAAAACACCGGATGAAGTAAGACCGCAGTTAAAAGGATACAAGGGCAAAGTTTGTACAATAGATGCAAAGACAATATCTATTGAAACTTTAGGTAAATACTTTCCTAACACACCAATGCTTGGTGCTGTTGTAAAGGTAAGCAAAATTATGGATGAAAAAGCATTTCTTGACGACATGGTTGGTTCTTTCAAGCATAAATTTGCGTCAAAACCTGAAGTTGTTGAAGGTAATATAAAGGCTCTTGAAAGGTCTCTCACGGAGGTGAAAGGTTTATGAAAAAGAAAGAATGTAAGGTTGTAGCTCCTGATGTTAAATGGAAGGATATTACTGTAGGTGGTACAATAGATACGGCGGGAAATGCAGATTTGTTTAAGACTGGAGACTGGCGTTCAATGAAGCCGGTATGGATTCAGGAAAAATGCAAGCAATGCCTGCTTTGTTATCCGGTTTGTCCTGATACGGCTATACTGGTTAATGAAGAAGGAAAAAGAGTAGAATTTGATTATGATCACTGCAAAGGCTGTGGCGTTTGTGTAAAGGTTTGTCCTTTCAAAGCCATTGACTTTGTGGAAGAAGACCAGTAAGGGGGGAGATTGTAATGGCTATCAGAGAAAGATTAAGTGGTAACGAAGCAACAGCAATTGCTATGAAACAGATAAATCCTGATGTAGTTGCGGCATTTCCGATAACACCTTCAACAGAAGTTCCTCAATATTTTTCATCTTTTGTTGCTGATGGTGCTGTAGATACAGAATTTGTCGCTGTAGAATCAGAGCACAGTGCCATGTCGGCATGTATTGGAGCACAGGCTGCAGGCGGAAGAGCTATGACTGCTACATCTGCCAACGGACTTGCACTTATGTGGGAACTTTTGTATATAGCTTCAAGCTCCAGACTTCCTATAGTTATGGCAGCGATAAACAGGGCTCTTTCAGGGCCTATAAATATTCACAACGACCATAGTGATACCATGGGAGCAAGGGATTCAGGCTGGATACAGTTGTATTCCGAAGACAATCAGGAAGCTTATGATAATATGTTGATGGCTCACAGGATAGCGGAGCATCCGGAAGTTTTACTTCCTGTAATGGTTTGTCAGGATGGTTTTATTACCTCTCATGCCATAGAAAATATTGAACTTGTTGAAGACGATAAGGCAAAGGCTTTTGTCGGAGAATACAATCCTCAGAATTATCTTCTCAACAGGGATAACCCTATAGCAGTAGGACCTCTGGATTTGCAAGCACATTACTTTGAACACAAAAGGCAACAAGCTCAGGGAATGATGAATGCAAAAAAAGTTATTCTTGAGGTATCTGAAGACTTCTATAAGTTGACAGGAAGAAAATACGGTCTTATTGAAGAATATATGACAGATGATGCTGAAGTCGTGACAGTTATACTGAACTCAACTGCAGGTACTGCAAAATACGTTATTGACCAGCTGAGGGCACAGGGCAAGAAAGTTGGCTTAATAAAGCCTAGGGTATTCAGACCTTTCCCTGTAGATGAATTGGCTCAAGCGTTATCAAAGTTTAAAGCTATTGCCGTGCTGGACAAGGCTGACAGTTTTAATGCAGCAGGAGGTCCATTGTTTACTGATGTAACAAGTGCTTTATACTCAAAAGGCGTGGTATCACCTAAGGTAATCAACTATATTTACGGATTGGGTGGACGAGATGTTAAAGCTGATGATATTGAGATCGTATATAATAAATTATTAGAAATCGCAGGTACAGGTAAAGTTGATTCTGTTTACAATTACCTGGGCGTTAGAGAATAGGGGGTGCGGTAAATGGCTTATAATTTGAAAGAAGCGGCAAAGAAACCTGAGAGGTTTACTGGTGGACACAGAATGTGTGCCGGTTGTGGTGCGCCCGTAGTTGTCAGACAGGTCCTTAGAGCATTAAAGCCTGAAGATCATGCTGTAATCGGAAGCGCTACCGGATGTTTGGAAGTATCATCGTTTATTTATCCATATACAGCATGGAAGGATTCATTTGTTCATAATGCATTCGAGAATGCAGGAGCAACTGTTTCTGGTGTGGAAGCGGCATATGTCGCATTGAAGAGAAAAGGAAAGCTTAAGGGTGAAACCAAGTTTATTGCTTTTGGCGGCGACGGTGGAACTTATGATATAGGTATACAGTCACTTTCCGGTGCAATGGAAAGAGGTCATGATATGGTTTATGTATGCTATGATAACGGAGCCTACATGAATACCGGAATTCAAAGATCTTCTGCAACACCTAAGTATGCTGATACCACAACTTCACCAGCGGGTAAGAAAATACCTGGCAAACAGCAGTCAAGAAAAGATCTTACTGAGATCATGGCAAACCACCATATTCCTTATGTTGCACAGACTGCAGCTATTGGCAATATGAAAGATCTTTATGAAAAGGCAGAAAAGGCTATTTATACAAGCGGTCCTGCATTTTTGAACGTATTGGCTCCATGTCCTAGAGGATGGAGATATAATACGCCTGATTTGATGGAAATAAACAAATTGGCGGTTGAAACTTGTTTCTGGCCTTTGTATGAAGTTATTGACGGTAAATATATAATCAGCTACAAACCAAAGAATAAACTACCTGTTAAAGACTTTTTAAAGCCTCAGGGAAGGTTTAGACACATATTTAAAGCAGGCAATGAGCATATGCTTGAAGATATTCAGAAGGAAGTTGACAGAAGATGGGAAGCATTACTTAAGCTTGCAGGGGAAGCTTAAGTATAACAATTGTTTTAAAAGGAGCTTGAATTTAGTTTCAAGCTCTTTTTTTGAAAAAATTTATTTAAATTTGAATCCAGTTATTGACACAGGAGCGGTAATATTGTAATATTTCCTTGTGCACTATTTTGTAAGCATAAAAAATTATTATAGTAATATATATTTTAGAGGAAGCAAATTTTACTCACTACTTAATACAACATCATGAAGATTAGTTTATTCAATGTAGAATAATTTTTGTGATTAATATAAAAATAGATAACTCAACATTCCTGCTTATGGTATTTTAAGGCTCTGGTTGCTCACCACGGTCAAAAAATTTACTTTTTGACCGCGGTGAGCAATGCTGCATTAGTGGCAAAGAGCCCATAAATACTGTGGGAAAGTTGAGTAGATAAGTTA
>CAYPCH010000071.1:0-19313 GCA_964409165.1 uncultured Oscillospiraceae bacterium
CTCTTGGAGTGAAATGAAAGAGGCAAAATTTAGTACCCTCGATGGGTACTAATTTTTGTTAGGCCTCTTGGAGTGAAATGAAAGAGGCAAAATTTAGTACCCTCGATGGGTACTAAATTTTGTTAGACGATAACAAATGAATAATTCAGTCTTTTTTGCAACAAAATAATTAATATAATATTGAGTTGGAGATGATGATATGGATCAGATGAAAAATAATGAGGTAGAATTCACAACTTATGACAGATTGTTGAGAGCATGGGAAAATTCGATGGAGATGGTGAGAGATTTTGAAATGTATTCAAAAAGAATAGAAGATACAAAAGTTAAAGATGTATTTAAACAGTTTGCAGAAGATGAAGGAATGCATGCAACAAAATTAAGAGAATTACTTCTTGAGTATAAAACAAAGGGATGACACTAATATAAATATAGCATTGAGGAGAAATAGTAAGCAATTTATAGCGATTGCATGAAAAGTGCAGATAAGTTTTATAAAACAATAAAAAATACTTCTTGACCTTGAATGGAAGCATAAGTATAATATTATTTGTGTCTGATAAGATAACACTATCACGATACACACGTATTCCTCAATAGCTCAGTCGGTAGAGCATGCGGCTGTTAACCGCAGGGTCGTAGGTTCGAGTCCTACTTGAGGAGCCAGAGGGGCCTTTAGCTCAGTTGGTTAGAGCAACCGGCTCATAACCGGTAGGTCCGGGGTTCGAGTCCCTGAAGGCCCACTAAAAAAGAAAATAAAGAGCTGGATTCCAGCTCTTTATTTTCTTTTTTCTATTGTATCCAAGCTTTCATTTTCTTCTTGTTGTGTAATGCTTACTGTTTTTTTAGTTTGCGATATTACATTGTTATTTGTAAAGGATTGGTTTGAAATAATGGTTTCAAAAGGACTTTCAGTATCTTTGGTATTAATGAACCTCAAATTTTGAATCATAAATTTATCTCCTTGTAAAAGAAGAATTTACTACTTACTATTTATTATGCTCAGATATTTTAATATAATTATATTATTTCAAAAGAAATTATTTAAATAACGAAAATGATTGTACAAAAATGATTGTTCATTGAAAAATTTAATTTTCGTGATATTATTTGTTAAGAGGGAGAAGAAATGGAGATAAAGGGACGGCTTAAAACGATTGCAGATATGGTACCGGATTGTAATGTGATATGTGATGTGGGAACGGATCATGCATATATCCCGATATATCTGGTTAAGAATAAAAAATGCACAAAGGCGATTGCTTCTGATGTAAGAGAAGGTCCTGCCGATTTAGCAAGAAGAAACATTGATAAATACAGGCTTTCAGAAAACATTGAAGTAAGGGTTGGCAATGGACTTGATACAGTTTCTGAAAATGAAGCTGATGTTATAATAATTGCAGGGATGGGTGGAATGCTTATAAAAGAAATATTAGAGGAAGGTTTCAATAAGGCAAAAACATCCAAGGCATTAATCCTTCAGCCCATGAATGCCATAGAAGTGGTACGTAAATGGATTTACAGGAAGGGTTTTGATATACATGATGAAGGGTTGATAAATGAAGGGCACAAAATATATAATGTTATTGTAGCGCAATGGATAGGTAAAGCCGAGGAAAAGGACGAAATCAATTATTACCTTGGTGAAAAGCTTGTTGAGAAAAAGGATCCTCTTTTGATAGAATACATTGAGAGAAAAATAAAGCAGTTTGAAACTATTATAAATGAAATGGATAAGATGCAAGATAAAAATAAGCAGAAAAGAAACAAGTATATTTATTTGAGAGATAGTTTATATGCAATTTATAATAAAGAAAAATAGTATATACGGGAGTGAGTTTAATTGGGCATAAAATTAACCGATATTGAAAGGTTTATGGAGGAGCGGTTTCCAACAAGACTTGCTGAAGATTATGACAATGTCGGACTTTTAATCGGAAGCAGGAGTAACGTGATTAAGCGTATAATGGTATGCTTGGATGCTTCGTCAGTAGTTGTGGAGGAAGCAGTTAAAAAAAATGTTGATTTGATTGTTTCACATCATCCTCTTATTTTTAAAGGTATTAAGAGAATTCTGGATGAAGATTATAAAGGAAATATTATTTATAAATTAATTAAAAACAACATTAATGTGTACAGTTCCCACACAAATCTTGATGTGGCACAAGGCGGTTTAAATGACTATCTTGCTGACCTTCTTGGGCTTAAAGACATAAGACATATTAAAAAGCACAGAGTAGAAAAGCTTTATAAGGTTGTTGTTTTTGTACCAGAAGAGAGCATAGAGGCAGTGAGATTGTCTATGAATGGAGCTGGAGCCGGTTTGATTGGAAACTACAGTGATTGCGCATTCATGACAAAAGGAATAGGAACCTTTAAACCTCTTGAAGGGACAAATCCATACATAGGTTCAGTGGGTAAGATGGAATATGCACAAGAATACAGACTTGAGACAATAGTTCCTCAGAAAATACTAAAAAGTGTTGTTGAGGCAATGCTGGTAGCTCACCCATATGAAGAAGTAGCTTATGATATATATCCACTTGAATTGAACGCAAAAGAGTATGGTCTAGGGAACATAGGAACACTTGAAAAACAGTGTAAACTTGATGGATTTATTGGCGCGGTAAAGGAAAAGCTTGATGTTGACAGGGTTAGGGTAATAGGGACAACAAAATCCGATATTAAGAATGTTGCAGTGTTCTGTGGCAGTTTTGATGAAAGCATATTGAGCCATATCAAGGGTAAAGCAGAAGTTCTTGTTACTGGAGATGTAAAATACCATGATGCGGCAGATATTGTCGAGATGGGAATGTGTGTGATAGATGCAGGCCATTTTAACACCGAAAGGATTATCGTTCCAAAGCTGGCACAAATATTGTCAGGACAGTTTCCCGGAGTGGAAGTCGTCAGTAACAGTAGGGAAGAGGATCCGTTTAAAATTGTATAGTAATGGTGGTTTGTTTTTTATCTGTATCTTATATTATATATAAATGTGAAAAGGGGAATGACAATGAATAATACTAAGTTGAGAATTATAACAAGGGCAGGCATATTGGCGGCTCTGACTGTTGTGTTTCAGTATTTAGGAAGGCTACTGCCTATTGGTCCAAACAGTAATTACATAGTGGGTCCGCTGGTTAATGCCTGTCTTATACTTTCGGCATATTCTACCGGTTTATTAGGAGGTAGCGCTGTTTCAATCATATCAGTTGTGGGTGCAATTTTAACTGGTGCTGCATTACCGCTTCCTCTTGCCCCGTTTATAGCTACAGGAAATTTGTTTCTGGTTTTGAATGTCTATTTTATAAAAAACAATAAAGTTCTGGGTATCATACTTGGGGCTGTACTGAAATTTATTGTAATATGGCTCTCAGCAAGTGTGCTGATACCTTTATTAAATTTGCCCATTAAGATGGCTCAAACCATGACATTCTTTTTCTCATGGCCGCAGCTTTTAACAGCACTGTTGGGTGGCACTTTAGCCCTTATTGTTTTTAGCAGAATTAAGAAATTTATAGTCTGAATAAACTGTAAATTATATATTGAATGCGATGAAAATTTTGCATCACAAAAATTAATTCACGGGATTAATCACACCTGAATTGCTCTTTTTTGTTTACATAGGAGTAATTTTTGGTATAATTAAAATATAGTTAAAGTTTTAACGAGGTTGGTATATGGAAAAGGAAAACAGAATTGCAGTAATAGGTATTGTAGTCAGCAACCGTGAAGATTCATCAAGAAAACTGAACGAAGTTTTAAGTGATTATGGTTATTTGGTTGTCGGCAGAATGGGAATACCTTATAAGGAAAAGGGTGTTTCAATAATGTCAGTAATAGTGGACGGTTCTAATGATGAAATTGGTGCACTGACTGGTAAACTCGGCAATATTAAAGGTATTAAGGTTAAAGTTGCTTTGACACATTGAGAAGAATAGCATAATGGTTCTGAGGTGTTGGGAGTATCCTGGCATCAAGGAAAATAAGTTAAGGGATTCATGAAATATTACTTTCACTTTATTGCGTCGCTATTTGGCTTAAATAAGCGCTAAGCGAAAATAGTAGTAGAAGTTATATTTCAGTTTCCTAAAGATGTTGCCTGACGAGATGGAAGGAATAAGTCTTATCGAAGGGGGAATTATTATGAAGTTTATGTTTATAAACTCTTCCTGACTTTATTATAGTCTCGAAGAGTTTTTATTTATGGCCATTTCCTGAAAGGAAATCCGGAAAAACTCCCGTACCCTCGATGGGTACGAAATTTTACTTGTCAAAAATAATTGTAAAGGGGATTCTATTAATGGTAAATTTTATAAATGAACAGCATGTCATGTCAATTCTTGACAACTCTAGAGGTACTGATCATGTTCAGGTAAGGGATATTATTAAAAAGTCCATGGAGTGTAAAGGGCTTACACTTGATGAGGTTGCAAAGCTACTTTATGTTGATGATAAAGAACTTCTTGAAGAGCTTTATACTGCTGCAAAGTTTGTTAAGAACAAGATATACGGAAAAAGAGTGGTTCTTTTTGCACCGCTTTATACAAGCAACGAATGCACAAATAACTGCCTGTACTGTGGTTTTAGGCATGATAACAAAGAGCTTCACAGAAAGACTCTTAACATTGACGAGATAGTTAATGAAGCAAAAGAAATTGAAAATCAGGGTCATAAGAGACTGCTTCTTATTTGCGGGGAAGAACCTAAAAAAACTAATGTAAAACATTTAACCGATGCTATGGAGGCTATTTATAAAAGTGTTGATATCAGAAGGATAAATATTGAGGCAGCACCTATGAAGGTTGAGGAATACCGGGAGCTTAAATCTGCCGGAATAGGTACTTATGTTATATTTCAAGAAACCTACAACCGTGAAACATATAAAAAGATGCACCCTGTTGGAATGAAATCCAATTATGACTATAGAATTACGGCAATTGACAGGGCTTTTGAAGCGGGTATAGATGACGTGGGTGTGGGTGCTTTACTGGGACTGTACGATTATAGGTTTGAAGTTTTAGCTCTTCTAATGCACTGTATGCATTTTGAAGAGAAGTTTGGAGTTGGTCCACATACAATTTCCGTTCCCAGACTCAGACCGGCTTTAGGTTGGGGGCTTGAAAAAATACCTTATGAAGTGAACGATGAAGACTTTAAAAAGATTATTGCAATATACAGGCTGGCTGTGCCCTATACAGGCATAATACTTTCCACAAGGGAAAGTGCGAAATTCCGTGATGAGTTATTAAGCGTAGGTGTGTCCCAGATTAGTGCAGGTTCAAAGACAAATCCGGGGGGATACAAAGAAGACGATGATAAGGCGGATCAGTTTTCGGTCAACGACCACAGAAGCCTTCCCCAAATAGTGGAGACAATATGTGAAAATGGATACATTCCAAGTTTTTGCACTGCATGCTACAGAAGATGCCGTACGGGGGAGAATTTTATGGGGTATGCAAAGAGTGGAGAAATTCATGAATTTTGTCAACCCAACGCAATTCTTACCTTTAAGGAAAACCTTATTGACTTTGGGAGCGACAATCTTAAGGAAAAAGGTGACCAGATAATAAATAATGCATTAAATGAGATTGAAGATCCGAAGATGAAAGAACTTACAATGGAAAGACTCAAGGAGATTGAACAGGGTAAGAGGGATTTATATTTTTAGAGATTGCAAAAAATAAAACAAGGGAGTGAAACTATGGAAACAAAGGCTTATTTGATAGTTGCAACAAATACTGCCCAAATGCTTATGATAAACAAGCTTCTGAAAAAAAACCATATCCGGACTGATCTTGTTCCGGCACCCCCGGAATCGGGAACAGTCTGTGCTATAGCTGTTAAGATTGACGAAAATCATCTTGATACTGCAAAGAATCTTATACTGGAAAACGATATAAAAGTGACCAGCATACAGGAAGAGAAGAAACTTAAACTTCAGGGATTACTGGACAAAAAACTGGGTACAGCTGTTACCGGTGAGTTTATAAGTATCATGAACAAGATTGGTGAGGGTGATGATCTTACAAATAAAGAAATAGTTTACCTTTTTTCAACTAAAAGAAAAAAGGAAATCGAAGCCCTCTTTTCAGTCGCTGACAGGATACGAAAAGAAACGGTAGGAGATTCGGTGGAGATAAGAGGTGCTATTGAGTTTTCAAATTATTGTGTAAAAGGTTGTAAATACTGTGGAGTTAATGCTCATTGTAGCAAGGTTACAAGGTACAGAATGGATGAAAGTGAGATTCTCGAAGTAGCAAGAAGTCTTCATGCGAGGGGAATTAAAACTGTTATTCTCCAATCAGGAGAAGACCCGTTGTGGACATCAGAAAGGCTTGCCCGACTGTTAAGGGAAATAAAAGTCTCTACTGGTATGAAGGTTACTCTGAGTGTAGGTGAGAAAACTTACAGGGAATATGAAATGCTTAAAAATGCTGGAGCGGACAATTATCTTCTTAAAATAGAAACTACAAACAGAGAAATATTTAAAAATATTCATCCTGATGATGATTTTGATGTAAGGCTTGAGTGCATGAGATGGTTAAAAGAACTAGGATACATAACAGGGTCTGGAAGTATTATAGGGCTTCCGGGACAAACTTTTGAGGATATAGCCGATGACATACTTTATTTTAAGGATATGGGAATCAACATGATTGGAATAGGTCCTTTTATTCCTGCTGCGGGGACGCTGTTTGAAAATCTTCCCCATGGAGATATTGACCTGACTCTTAAAGCAGTTGCAGTTACCCGCATTGTGTGTCAAAAAGTATTTCTGCCATCAACCACAGCTTTGGCTTCACTTAGCAAAGATGCACAGGTTTGGGCATTAAAGGCTGGTGCAAACACCATTATGCTAATAAACACTCCTGTTAAATATAGGTCGAAGTATAAAATATACGATGATAAAAACATGGTTGATATGGAATCTGCCACTTATGCGGCAGAAAAAGCAGGAAGAAAGCTTCCTTCATATATCATTTGACACAAGGGCGGGACAGAGGGACAGGTACATTGTCCCTCTATCCCGTGGGAAAATATGCAAAAGGAATGGTGATTTATTATGAAAAATACCCCTTTGGGAAACAGACTTCATATTTCCATATTCGGAAGACGTAATGTTGGAAAGTCCACACTTATAAATGCTCTCACAAATCAGAATATTGCAGTTGTTTCTGATGTTCCAGGAACGACTACAGATCCGGTATACAAGACAATGGAACTTTTGCCTATTGGTCCTGTTGTAATAATCGATACAGCAGGTTTCGATGATTATGGCGATTTAGGAATGTTACGTACTGAAAAAACATATGATGTATTAAGGAAGACGGATCTTGCAGTTGTAGTTTTGAATGCTGAAGAGGGCGTGACAGAGACCGATATTAAGTTTGTGAAAAGTATAAAAGATAAAAGTATACCGCTTATTTCTGTTATCAATAAATGTGATATCAAGGAAGTGAGTGAAGGGGAGCTGGAACAATATGGTGAGAGTCTGGGTGTACCAATTTTAAAAATCAGTGCTGAGATGAAAAATGGAATAGAGGATTTAAAGAAGGCTGTTGCAACTCATATAAATACTGATAAGTCACAGCTTCGTATTGTGAGTGATCTGATAAAGCCCGGTGATCTGGTTGTATTGGTAACACCTATTGACAAGTCCGCTCCCAAAGGCAGGCTAATTCTACCACAGCAGCAGACTATAAGGGATATTTTGGACTCTAATGCTATAGCTGTTGTGACAAATGAGCATCAATTGAAGGAAACATTTTTAAGCCTTCGAAGGAAGCCAGCGCTGGTAATTACAGATTCCCAGGCATTTGAAAAAGTAAGTGCTGATACCCCGGAGGATATACCTCTGACATCATTTTCAATACTATTTGCAAGGTATAAAGGTGAGTTGACTGAAATGGTAAAAGGTTTAAAAAAGATTGAACAACTCAAACCGGGCAACAGGGTTCTTATTGTGGAAGGTTGCACGCACCATCGGCAGGATGAAGACATAGGCAAGGTAAAGATACCACGATGGATAAATAAGATTGCAGGAGAGGATATTGAATTTGAATGGGCTTGTGGTACATACTTTCCTAAGGAAATAAATAAATATAGTTTAATAGTACACTGTGGAGGATGTATGTTGAACAATCAAGAGATGCAATACAGAATCAACTATTCAAAAGAGCAGAATGTAGCCATTACTAATTATGGTATGCTTATTGCTTATGTACATGGGATTATAAAACGTGCACTAAAGCCGTTCCCATTAGATTCGCTTATTCTGGAGGAGTAAGGAGTGTTTCTTTTATGATATATCTTGATAATGCTGCCACATCATATCCGAAACCGGAAAGGGTCTATGATGAAATGTTAAAGTGCATGAAGGATTACTGTTCAAACCCCGGAAGGGGAGGACATGAAATGTCACTGAAATCAGGCAGAGCTGTTTTTGAGGCAAGAGAGGCAATAGCGGAGTTTTTTAGTATTAAAAACCCGATGCAGGTTGTATTCACAAAAAATGCAACGGAGGCTTTGAATATAGCTATTAAAGGTGTATTAACACCCGGTGACCATGTAATAACTACTAGCATGGAGCATAATGCTGTAATACGTCCTTTAAAAACATTGGAAAAGGATCTGGGAATAGAGGTTACAATAATAAAGGGAAATGAATGGGGTGAAATTGACCCGGAAGATGTAATAAGCAATATAAAAGCAAATACAAAGATTATTATATGTACACTTTCTTCAAATGTTAATGGAATGATAATGCCTGTATGGGATATTGGAAGGATAGCTGAAGAAAACGGGATACTATACCTTGTAGATGCCTCACAGGGAGCGGGTTCAATTAAGGTTGATGTAGGAGAGCTGAAAGCAGATTTTCTTGCAGTACCGGGTCACAAGGGGCTTCTTGGACCACAAGGGACCGGTATTCTATATGTAGCTGAAGGAATTAGAATAAAAACTTTGATTCAAGGAGGAACAGGCAGTAATTCAGAAAGTATTTATCAGCCAGAGATGTTTCCAGATTTTCTAGAAAGCGGTACGTTAAATACTCCCGGAATTGTTGGACTTGGATTCGGAATTGAGTTTATAAAAAGTTTTGGGGTTGAAAATATAGAAAACTGTAAAAATAAGCTTGTAAGAAGACTTATTGATGGACTAACCCAGATAAATGGAATAAAGCTTTACAGTAAACCGGAAGTTGAAAAAAATTCAGGAATAGTTGCATTTAATTTTGAAAATGTAGGCTCAACCGAAATCAGTTATGTTCTGGATAAAGCTTACAATATAGCTTCGCGCGCAGGACTTCATTGTGCTCCGGTTGCACATGAAACATTAGGCACATTAAAAACGGGTATTGTACGGTTGAGCGTTGGCTGTTTCAATACGATTGAAGAAATTGAAGAACTAATTAAGTCTTTGATTGAGATATCCGGAAATATATAGTACTATATATAGTGAAAATATAGTGAAAAAAATTTTCAGTTGATGCCGATGGGCTTGAAATATCGAAGGTAGCAACATGTATAAGGTTTTGAGGAATTAAATTCAAAACAATAGTTGACTAATTGTATAATAGTGATAATATTATTATAGGCGATGTAATATTATAATAAAGTGATTAGTCAAGAACGTTGTTCATAGTTATAAACGCTAATAAGTCTCTACATATGTTTGGAACAATTTATTTAGTGAGATTTATTGAGATTTATATAGTATAATAAATTTAATGACAATACAATATGATATAAAATTATACAAGTTATCCTTAAGGTTGTTTAGCAGTATATTTGTTTTTTAGTCAAATTTATAATAGTAGATGTTTTCGGAACAAAAACAGCAAATTAATATGTTGGAATTTTAGAAAAGTATGTGTTATAATTAGTTAAGTATACAATTTTAAGCGAGAAGGGCATATCTATATTATATAAGTATTTATATAATTAATATTGACCCAAAAAGATAATTTATAAAGTTTCATTTTTGTGAAATTTAGAAAATTGCTTTAAGGAGCTTTGTTCTCCTAGTGGTTTTTTGTCGTTTTTTTGAATTATTGTATTGCACTCTTAAGGGGGATGGGTAAATGCTGTTTGACTTTTGGTCGAAAAAAACTTCTATGATTTGTATAGATGTTGGCTATAGGAATATTAAGGTTGTGGAAGTAACTGCAAAAAGTAAAAACAACAGTATATATATTGAAAATTATGGTATAGTATCTACACCTCCGGACTGCATCAGAAACGGTGCAATATATGACACCGAACGAGTACTAAGGTCTATCAAAACTCTTGCAAAAGAACAGAATATGAAAGCAAAAAATGCTAAAATCATTATGTCTGGGACTAACATCATAACCAGGATTTATATGATTAGCAAGGTTCAGGGAGAAAGCGATGATTTTACGGTAAAAAACAGTATGCCGCAATTCCTTCCAATTGATGTAGATAACTACAGGATAGACTATAAAGTTCTTCAGACAATACGTGAGCAAAACCAAGAAAAATATAAAGTTTTTGTTACTGCGGTTCCAAAGAACATATTGCAAAGTTATGTAGAAGTATTACAAGGTCTAGATTTGAAACCATTAGCGGTTGATATACCTGCCAACAGTACGGCGAAATTTTTTAACAGGGATATTTATACTAAGGATATGGATGAATATTATTCCAAAAAAAGGTACAATAAAATTCCGACAGATACCTTTGCAGTATTGGATTTTGGGTCTGAAACCACTATTGTTAATTTCTTGAAGGATAGAGTGCTTGAGTTTAATAAAGTCATATTATCGGGTAGTTCCAATATAGATGATCATATTGCAAAAGAGCTTGATATCAGTAATCAGGAAGCAGAAAGACTCAAGAAATTATATGGTCTCATGCCGCCGAACAACCTTTCGAAGAGGGATCACGTTGTAGCTTATGGAAAGATAAATGCTTTTATAGAAAGACTGACAAAGCAGATAGTTAAATGCTTTGAGTTTTACATTGATAGATGCTATGGAACACCGATATCCAAGATATTTATTATTGGTGGAGGTTCTCAGTTAAACGGTCTTAGTCAGTATTTGTTTTCACTTTTCAATGTTCCGGTTTATCCGGTAGGACTGCTTAGCCTTAAAGGGGTTGAGTTAAAGAAAACTCTGGATAAGGAAAAATTAAACTATCTGATTAATTCAGTAGGTATTTCACTTTAACATTTATAAATTTAATCATATTTTTTTAAGCAGTCGGGGGTTATCAAAGCCCCCGATTGCTTTTTGTTAAACCTCTTGGGGTGAAATGAAAGAGGCCTAATCATAGAATTGCTTTTATGCAGTTCCAGAGTACATCACAGAGTTCTTGTGATTCGAAGTCACTTCCGTATCCTGACAGGTTAAATGCTTTGTTTCCAAGTTCACAGCCTGACTCCCCATTATCCGCAAGAAGGTAAAAATCAATTGTTTTATAATTATTTCTATCAAGTATTTCAATCATCTGCCCCAAGTTCAAAAGAGGTAGACAGTCTTCAATGAGAAAAGTAGTGGGACGATCATACACAAAATCCGATTCGTCAAATAAATCATATTCTACATAGCTTTCGTTGTAATCTTCTTCATGGTTTTCTCCATCTTCTTCGGTATTGTCTGACCAATAGGCATTAGCACTTTCCTCATGGTATAAATCATCTTCGTTACTGGTATTATGGTTGCTGTTGTGAGGATTATCATCTTCATCTTGCTGGTCATCCTGTTGGTTTTCTTCAGTTAAATATCTTAAATCACTTAAAACAAATCGGGTATTTATAACTGTAACTTTTCCTGCGACAAACTCAATTTCTTCAAACTCTTCAGTCTCCGCATTTTTGCATATATAAGCTACAGCAAGATCATACTTTTCAGGAAGCCAAAAGTCTCGCAAGTGTTGTTTCTGACTGTCTGTAAGTGTTCTGAGGTCTTCTTTTGTTATATATTTTTTCACAATTTATCACCTCGCCTAAAGTTAAATTATGGTGTAATATTATCATATTCTGAAAAATAGTCAAATGGTTTTTACTATACATTATAAGGAAATTACAAAAAAATGTAGGGCGTTTAAAGTTGCAATCTTCAAATGGGGGTAAAGGAAAAAAATGTGTTGACGTAAAAATGTAAAAATGAGATAATATTATATATAATCTAAATGCATCTAATCTATGTTTTTTTGTAAACATAGATTTTTTCGGACGTTTATAGTGATACAGTTTTATATTTAATATGATAAAGATTTTTCAATGTAGAGTTTTTTGTGCCATATATAACATAAAATGCATCTCAAGTTTATTTTGTTTTCCTGCTTTTAAATAAATTTAATAATCAGGGAGGAATTCCTTTGAATAGTCCTAAGTTCTCTGCCAATATTTTTAAACATGCATATGAATATGTTTTGAGGCACGCATTTAAGCTGGTTTCTTACATAGCTTCACTATTCAGAAATATTAGTATAAAGACAAGGCTCATACTATTTTTTGTACTTTTATCCAGTTTACCTCTAATAATTCTTGGTTATATAAGTTACAACAAGTCAAGTAATGCAGTTGAAAGCAAAATAGAGTATTTCTCAAGTGAAATATTTGCACAATCTGCACGCAATATAAGACTTACAATGAACATTATTGACTCAAGTTGTAAGGAGTTGAAAATGAACAATGACGCATTGAGATATATAAAGCAGTTTAAGATGGATAAAAGTAATTTACACGAGGTCAAGACGAAGCTTACTGATATTCTAGAAACAAAATTTATAGGTATGACTATAAAGAATTGCCTTGGGGCAACAATTATATCAGACGGAGAGATAATTGGAAACAGCGTTTCTTACCAAGTACTACGTGATTTCAATATTACAGAAGATTATATTAAAATTGCTGAAGAGGGAAAAGGACGTTGTGTATGGATTGTAGAAAGATTAAAAGAAAGTAAGCAGAATTATATTCTGGTTCTTAATGATATTTATGATGACCTGACAGGTGCAAAACTAGCTACAATGATTATAATACTGGATGAAAACTATTTTTATGATGTATATAAATTAATTGATATTAAGGAGGCTTCAGATTTATTTATTGTAAACAGCGAAGGGATAGTTATATCAAGCAATAATGCAGACAAAATACCATTATCATTTAAGTATTCAAATCCAGAAGTTATTGAAAAGGTTAAAAAACAGGTTGAAGAAACTAATACTGAAAATATCCAGATTACTAAAGGTTCCGTTCAATCATATATTGATAACAACAAATACATCTTTTGTTATTCTATGATTGAAAATACCGATTGGTATATTATGGGTGCAATACCCTTTGAATACGTAACTGCGGATTCTTCAGCAATAAGAGCAACAATATTTAGTGTTGGTACAGTGATTTTTATTTTAGCTATACTGATTTCATTAATCATTTCAATGAGTATCTTATCTCCATTAGGTAAACTAGAAGCGTTTACGCAACAAGCAAAGGACGGTAATCTGAATATATTTATAGATGACAAGTGCCGTGATGAAATATCTTTTTTAAGCAGTCATTTTAATGAAATGCTTAAAAACATCAGAAACCTTGTATCCAAAGTAAGTAATTCCTCGCATCAGGTTTTAAAAAGTGCAGGAGAAGTTACCGGGCTTTCATCTACATATCTGAATTCTTACGAGCAAGTTGCATTGAGTATGGTTCAAATCGCAGAAGGAGCATCAGAACAAGCAATTAATAGTCAAAGCACAGTAGAGTTTGTAAACAAATTATCTGATGATATAAACAAAGTTGAAGATAATGTAAAATCAGCTGTTGAGATTGTAGAACACACGAAAGTACTTAGTGAAAATGCTATGGTTGCAGTTGATTCCCTCAATCAAAAATCAGTGCAGACCGGATTGGTAACTGAAGAAATATTTAACAATATAAACACATTAAATACAGATATGAAGCAGATAGAAAAGATTATAAAGTTTATTGGAAATATCTCTGAACAAACCAACCTACTGTCACTAAATGCAGCCATTGAAGCTGCAAGAGCTGGAGAAGCAGGCAGAGGTTTTGCCGTAGTTGCTGAGCACATAAGGAAGCTTGCAGAGCAAACGCGAGAGGCATTGAATACTATTAGTACCGTGATAGGAGATATTCAGGAAAAGACTGAATTTACTGCTAGTTCTGCCAATGACACACAGACAATAATTAAACAGCAGTTAGAGGCGGTGGACAAGACGGATAATTCATTTAAAGCCATACTGAAAGCTATGGATGACATAAGTAACTATATGGATAAATATAGTGAATCGGTTAATGCAATCCTTGAATCAAGACAAAAGACACTTGATGCAATAAACAATATTTCTTCAGTTTCCCAAGAGACTGCCGCAACAGTAGAAGAAGTATCTGCTACTGCTCAGGATCAGATAACGGGTATTGAAGAGCTTTCAAACCAGGCTAAACTTCTTAATAGAATGGCACAGGAGCTAAACGAATCAATATCAATATTCAAACTATAAAAAAAGATGATTTTACAACTGTAAAAACATCTCTTTTCAGGTCATTTCCTGAAAGGAAATCCGGCAAAAAGCTTAGGGACTCGATGTCCCGAAGCTTTTTATTATTGAAAGCCTATATCTTTGATAAGAAATAGGCTTTCAGTAATTTGACCTCTTAAAATTTAATGAAAGAGACAAAAATGAATGGTCTTTATAGAAATAAGATATTATTAGGAATAAAAAGTACAAACTGTTAATAGAAATGGAAACAGACATATATTAATTACGAAAATGACTTTACGTTAAAAATAATGTTGAGAAGAACTAGTGTGAAAGGGGTGAGGAATATGATTTGTCCTGTTTGTAAAGAAGAAAGACTTGAGGTCAAAGTGCTGGCTGAGCAATTAAAAGTATTTGGATGTATGGTTTGTGGAGGAAATTGGGTACGACATGAGGACTATTTGAAATTCGGTTCAGTTAATACAATCAGTAACGAAAAAACAACAGGAAAGAATTTGCCTGTTGCAGACTCCAAGCAGGCAAACATTTGTCCCGACTGCGGAAGGATTTTAATTAAGTACAGAGTTGACAACAAGCTTGATTTTTATGTTGACCACTGCGGAAATTGCAATGGTGTATGGCTTGATAGAAATGAATGGGAAAATCTTTGCATGAATAATCTTCATTACCAAATAAATAGTTTTTTTACAAAACCATGGCAAAAAAAACTTAGGGATGAAGCTGCAAAAAATAGTCTAAAGGACAAATATATAAGAAAGTTCGGAAGATGGGATTATGAAAGGCTGAAGGAAATGAGAGAGTGGATATATAAGAATGAAAAGAAGAATGAAATGCTGTCTTATCTGATTGATGAAGACCCATATAAGATATGATTTCTATGGAAAATAATTTTAAAATTCAAAATAAACAGCAAAATAATGGAGGTTTGCTCCATTATAATTTGACGGTTATTGAAAATACTAATAATAATCTTTCAAGTTAAGGAGGTGGAGCTAAATGGACGCACCATGCATGAAAGTAAAATGCGGTGTTACAAATTGCACATACAACAGGAGTAAGATGTGCTATGCAGATGCCCTTGAAGTTAATGCCATGGAAAACAAAAGTCATGCTAGTATTAGTGATGAAACTTGTTGTACAACTTTTGAAGATAAGAGCCTATAGTTATATTTGAATATTAGGGGGCATCATTGTCCCCTTTGCTTTTTTGCCAGATTTTACTTCTTAAAAATGATGAAATAAAGCCAGAAAACTTACAGGAGTGATAAAATAATATGGATGATAGGGTAATAAATGAACTAAATACCTTTCTTGAAGGCGAATTTATGGCAATACATGGCTATGAAAGATTCATACAGAATGTAGAAGAACCCGGTGTGAAAAGTGAATTTCAGAAGATTCAACAGGATCATAAGACGCATGCTGCACTTGTGGCAGAGAGAATACAGAATCTAGGAGGAGTACCTTCCGATGGACCTGGAATTAAGGGCATGATGTCAGAGATGATGAATAAGTTCAAGCAGTCAAGCGATGACACAAAGTTTATTATCAAGGATGCATGTGATGGCGAGAACAAGGGAATTAAAATGGCAGAGGAAATAGTTAAGGGAGACCTTGATCCGGAAAGCCGTAAATTAATTGAAGACATTTTGGATAAAGACAGAGAGCATGTAACATTGTTGAACAATATGATACATTAGAAACATCAGAAACATCAGAAACATCAGAAACATCAGAAACATCTAACTTTACAAAAATATAAACAAAAGGTTATAACAAAATTGCCATAGAATCTGGCCTGTATTTATAGTACAGGCCTTTTTAAATCTCTTGGAACGAAATTAAGGGCGTTCTAAAATATTATGTACTGTTAAAATAACATAGTAAAAGAATTATTGGAAATGGAATCATATTAAGGATATAATATAGTTAAAGAGATAGTGAAGTGTGTTTGGATTTTAGAGCAAAAATGAAGTGTTTATAGTATCCAGACAAGGGGAGGATAATGAAAATGCGGAAAATAGTTTTAAAGAAAATGTGCTCAGTTATTTTAAGTGTAGTCATCCTTGCAACAACAGTTTTTGCATTAAATACAATGAATATCAAGGCAACTGACTTGGAGTTCAACTATGCTAAAGCATTGCAGTATTCACAATACTTTTATGATGCAAATATGTGTGGTACAGGTGTTGATGAAAATAATCAATACAATTGGAGAACTGATTGTCATGTTTATGATGCGCAGCTTCTTCTTGATGATACCAACACAAATATGTCGGAAAGTTTTATCAATGCCAATAAAAGCATATTGGATCCCGATGGGGATGGTAAAATTGATGTTTCGGGAGGTTTTCATGACGCAGGGGATCATGTTAAATTTGGTATGCCTGAAGCGTATTCAGGTTCTACACTTGGTTGGAGTTACTATGAGTTTAAGGAGCAATACATAGAAACAGCTCAAGACCAGCATGCCCAAACGATTCTAAGGTATTTTAATGATTATTTCATGAAGTGTACATATATGGACGAGGCAGGGAAAGTGATAGCTTTCTGTTATCAAGTAGGTGACGGTGATATTGATCATAGATATTGGAATGCACCTGAGGTTGATGAAATGTTCAGAAGAGGTTGGTTTGCCACCGAAGAGATGCCTTCAACCGATTGTGTGTCAGCTGCATCAGCTTCACTTGTAATAAACTATATGAACTTCAAGGACACAGATCCCGAATATGCACAAAAGAATCTTGAATATGCAAAAGCATTATTTGATTTTGCAGAAAGATGTGATAATAAAGAGACTAATAATGATGGCCCTAAAGGTTATTACAGTTCATCCAAATGGGAGGATGATTATTGCTGGGCTGCATCATGGCTTTTTCTTGCTACAGAGGATGAACATTATTTGGAAGAGGTATTCAAGTATTACGATTATTATGCCCCTTCCTGCTGGACACATTGCTGGAATGACGTGTGGGCAGGTACAGCATGTATAATAGCCCAAATAAATGATTTATATGATAAAGACGGACAAGTATTTGAGGACAGATACAAAGAAGTTACCAATAAGAGCCCTTATGAGGAAATAGATTTCTGGAGTCAGATTGCAAAGCTGGTTGATGGCTGGTCGAGTGGAAAAAATGTTATCCTGACACCAGGAGGATACTGTTTCTTGAATCAATGGGGTTCTGCCAGGTATAATACTGCTACACAGTTAATGGCACTTATTTATGATAAACATCATGGAGATAAACCTTCAAAATATAGTGAGTGGGCAAAATCTCAAATGGATTATTTAATGGGTAACAATCCATTAAATCTCTGCTACATTGTGGGTTACAATGATTTATCTGTAAAGTTTCCTCACCATAGAGCCGCCTCCGGGTTATCAGTGTGTGAAGATAAAGGTGAGCATAGATTTGTACTTTACGGTGCATTGGTAGGAGGGCCAGGACCTAAAGATGAACACATAGATGCCACAGCAGATTATATCTATAATGAAGTGACAATAGACTATAATGCAGCATTTGTGGGGGCATGTGCAGGTCTTTACAGGTTTTTTGGAGATTCCTCAATGAAAATTACTCCCGATTTTCCACCAATAGTGAATTTGGATGAGACTGAAGAGAATTCCGGTGGTTTATATTGGGTAGAAGGGTTTTGCGTTGACGTAGCACAGAGCGATGGACCAAAAGCAACGGAAATAACCATGTATGTTTGCTCTAATGCGAAGAAGCCTTCGAAAAACATATCCGTCAGATACTTTTTTGATTCTACCGGGATGACATCTATTGAACCTGAAAGAATTACACTTCAGCAGTTATATGATCAGACAGCAGTAGAAACAAATTATGCAGCAAAGCTCACAGGTCCTCATTTGTATAAGGATAAAATTTACTATATTGAAGTGTCATGGCCAGATTTTGCAATTGCCAATTCTCATAAAAAGTATCAGGTTGCACTTGGAACCTATGCATGGCAAAACTATTGGAATCCGGAAGATGACTGGAGTCATCAAGGGCTATCTGTAGTAGAAGACAGTTGGAAAGGTACACCTGAGAAAGCAGATTATATCTGTGTTTATGATGCAGGTGTTCTTGTGGGTGGTATAGAGCCGGATGGGACTACACCTGATAGTGCAACGCCGTCACCGACAATAACCCCAACACCAACCGGCAATACTTCGCTTGTATACGGAGATGCCAATGGAGATGATTTATGCAATTCAGTTGATTATGCTATACTTAAAAGATACCTTTTAGGCAGTATCTCTGAAATGCCTTCAAAGCACTCGGAAATATCATGTGATTTAAACGGTGACAAGAGTATAAATTCTACAGATTATGCATTATTAAAAAGGTATATTCTTGGGACAATAAAAGAGTTTCCGGTTGAATAATAAACTTATGATACAATGGTGAAAAGCTAACAAGATAAAACAAATGTTATTTCGTTGAAAGAATTAGTAGAAATAAGTGATGAGAATAAAACTCGGGAACTTATTTCTATTTTTATATAGTACTAAATCTATATAATCAATTACCATATAGTCCGGTTTGGATGGGGACATGAAATACTACAGGATTCAACGCTAACCCAAGAGTTGGCAATACTTGTTCGCTTAGAAATTCCACGAATCACGTCCAACATAACATCCTTGTATATGTGGACGTTTTACGAACATCCATGTTCGTAATCGTGGAATTTCTAAACTCTCTTCGTATGCCAACTCTAAGGGTCTTAACGCTAATGAATTCCTCCGTATTTCATGCCCACAGCCAAGCTGGACGGTGCGACACGAGGTCGCACAGATAAATG
>CAYPCH010000072.1:0-19169 GCA_964409165.1 uncultured Oscillospiraceae bacterium
TCCGGATAAGTTTTAAAATAAGCTTAAAAATGTTAATAACTTTATTCTTAGGCTACTTCTGAAGATGTAAAAAGCTAATTCCAGCTACTACCTAGGTTTGGATGGGGGCATGAAATGCGGAGGAATTCATTAGCGTTAAGACCCTTAGAGTTGAATTCTGTAGCATTTCATGTCCACAGCCAAACCGGACTATTTAGCACTATATTAAAAAATGGGGAAACTCAAAAGATTTTACGTCGCACTTCAATTTCAAGCTGGATTTACATTTACATACATGACAAACAGGAACCTGTCTTATATAATAATAATACACTTTATATTTTGGAGGAAGAACCTTGGAAAGCAACTTGAAAACAATAAATGAAGTTTTTAGCGATTATAAAGCGGAGGGCAATATATGTACAGCAACTGTAAAGTCTGCAATCCTGAAGAAAAGAAGTAAGGTGCTGGAGATAAAAATCAGTTCTGATAAACATATCAGTGTAAAAGAAATTGAAGGGCTTAATAAATTTATAAGAAAAAGATTTTCATTAAATGATTCTGAAATAACTGTAGAGTATACAGAAGGAATGGATAAAAAGCTGGTAGAAAGCGAAATTAAGGATATAGTTTTTTCCATGTCGGAAAAATATCCTTTTTTAAAGGCAGTTGCAAATAATACTGAATTTGAAATAATAAACAACATCATAAATTTTAATTTAAAAATTGTGGCATCGGATCTCTTAAAGGGTATGGGCTATGATAAAAAAATCAGTAAGGTCATAGAAAATCTGTATGGTGTAGCATATAAAATAAATTTTATTGATAAAGTAAGTAGCGAAGAGTTAAAAAAGCTTCATGAGGATACACGGGAAAAGGAAAGGCAGCTTGTCAAGGAGCAAGCTAAGGCTGTACTAAGCAATAATGTATCTGAATCGTCCAAAGAAGCTCTGCAAGCAAAGCAGGAACAAAACATGAAAGGCGATGGGAATAAAGAAAATACGCCTTTGATATTGGGTAGAAATGCTAAAATCAAGGAATCTGTGATTAAAATTACCGATGTTATACCGGATGAGGGAAGAGTGGCAATAACGGGCGAAGTATCCAATATTGAAGCAAGGGAATTAAAAAGCGGGAAAACCCTAATTTCCTTTGCTTTATACGATGGCTCTAGCTCTATGACCTGTAAGGCTTTCATTAAGCCGGGTGAGGATGCAACGGTATTATCCAGACTCAAAAAGGCCAAGGGCGTCAGGCTTGCTGGAAATGCAAGCAACAGTAAATTTTCGGGGGAAGTTGAGTTTATTGCCAATACCATAGTAGAAACAGAAGGTATGAGCAAGACTAAAAGACAGGATAATTCAGAGTTTAAGAGAGTGGAACTTCACATGCATACACAGATGAGTCAGATGGATGCTATGACAAGTGCTACTGATTTAATTAAAAGAGCTATGAGCTGGGGGATGAAATCTATTGCTATCACGGATCATGGAGTGGTTCAAGCCTTTCCTGAGGCGCATAAACTCCTTGGAAGAGATAATCCCAACATGAAGGTTATATATGGGGTAGAGGCCTACCTGGCACCAGATAAAAAGCCATCTGTAACAAACCCTAAAGGACAGAGTATAGATGATACCTATTGTGTTTTAGACTTGGAGACTACAGGTTTTTCACCAATAACTGAAAAGATTACCGAAGTTGGAATCATGAAACTTAAAGATGGAAAAGTAATAGATGAGTTCAGCTGTTTTGTAAATCCTGAAAAACCTATTCCCGCAAGAGTCGTAGAGATTACCAATATAACCGATTTTATGGTTAAAGATGCAGAAACTATAGATAAGGTATTTCCTAAAATACTTGAATTTATAGAAGGGAGCATTTTGGTGGCTCACAATGCTGAGTTTGATATTGGTTTCTTAAAGCATAATGCAAGGGTCTTAGGCTACAACTTTGATTATACATATCTGGACACACTATCCCTGGCTAAAGCACTTTTTCCCGAATATAAAACCTATAAATTGGGAAGAATAGCCAAGAACTTAAAAATAAAGGTAGAGGTTGCTCACAGAGCTTTGGATGATGTGAGCACTACCGTCAAGGTGTTCAATATTATGCTTGAAAAACTTAAGGAAAGAGGAGCTAAAACTATTGAAGATGTAGATAAATATAGCACCGACGGAGAATCAAGAAAGGTTGAGTATAAAAAACTTAAAACTTATCATGCTATAATATTGGCAAAGGACTATGTAGGGCTAAAGAATCTATACAAGTTGGTATCCTATTCACATTTGGATTATTTTTATAAAAAACCACGTATCCTAAAGAGTCTCTATAAAGAATACTCTGAAGGATTGATTATGGGAAGTGCATGCAGTGAGGGTGAGCTTTACCAGGCAATTTTACATGGAAAATCCGACGATGAGATTGAGGTCATTGCAAAAGAGTACGATTATTTAGAAATTCAACCTCTAGGGAATAATGATTATCTGGTAAGAAAAGAAGAGGTTCCAGACAAGGAATATCTGAAGGGAATCAACAGAAAAATAGTAGCACTTGGAGAAAAACTTAATATACCTGTTGTTGCTACGGGAGATGTCCACTTTTTAGATCCTGAGGATGAGATATACAGACGCATACTTGAAGCAGGTCAGGGCTATGATGATGCAGACAATCAGGCGCCACTATATTTAAAGACTACAGAGGAGATGTTGCAGGAATTTTCCTATTTGGGGGAGGAAAAGGCCTATGAAGTGGTGGTTGCAAACACAAATAAGATAGCTGAAATGTGTGAGCAGATAAGCCCTATTTCATCTGAAAAATGTCCTCCTCATATTGATGGCTGTGAGAAGACTATCAAGGATATTACTTTCGGGAAGGCTCATGAGCTGTATGGAGACCCATTACCGGAAATTGTCCAGCAAAGGCTTGACAGGGAACTTGATTCTATAATAAAAAATGGTTTCTCGGTAATGTATATAATTGCCCAGAAGCTGGTATGGAAATCGAATGAGGACGGATATCTGGTTGGTTCAAGGGGATCTGTCGGCTCCTCCGTTGTAGCCTATATGACAGGTATTACGGAAGTAAATGCTTTGCCGCCCCATTACAGGTGCCCGGGCTGCAAATACTCTGACTTTACAGATTATGGTTATAATAACGGTTTTGATCTGCCGGACAAATCTTGTCCTGTTTGTTCACAACAGCTTGCCAAAGATGGAATAGACATTCCCTTTGAAACTTTCCTAGGCTTTGATGGAGATAAAGAGCCAGATATTGACCTGAACTTTTCGGGGGAGTATCAGGCAAGGGCACATAAATATACAGAAGTTATATTTGGAAAGGGTACAACCTTTAAGGCCGGAACTGTTGGCACCATAGCGGATAAAACAGCCTTTGGCTACGTGAAGAAGTATTTTGAAGAAAAAAATATGCATGTAAATAAAGCAGAAATTGAGAGAATTGCAAAGGGATGTACCGGCATAAAAAGAACAACAGGACAGCACCCCGGAGGAATAATAGTTGTACCGAAAGGAAGGGAAATATTTGAATTCTGTCCGGTACAACATCCTGCTGATGATTCGGATTCAGATATAATAACAACACATTTTGACTACCACTCGATAGACCAGAATCTTTTGAAACTCGATATACTTGGGCATGATGACCCTACAATGATAAGAATGCTTCAGGATATTACCGGAGTTGACCCAAAAACGATACCTATGGATGATAAGAAGACCATGTCTTTATTTTCATCAACGCAAGCTCTGGGTGTAACTCCCGAGCAGGTGAATTCGAAGGTTGGAACCTTTGGTGTCCCTGAATTCGGTACCAAATTTGTAAGAGGAATGCTTTTGGATACAATGCCTAAGCAATTTGCAGATCTGATATGTATTTCGGGTCTTTCACATGGTACCGATGTTTGGCTCGGGAATGCAAAGGATTTGATTGATGCAGGGACAGTTACATTAAGTGAGGCAGTGTGTACAAGAGATGATATTATGGTTTATCTCATGAAAAAAGGTTTGCCACCGAACGCTGCCTTCAAAATCATGGAGACGGTTCGTAAAGGAAAGGCTTTAAAGGAACCAAAATGGCCTGAATATGAGGCTATGATGAGAGAGCATGATGTGCCGGAATGGTATATAGACTCCTGTAAAAAGATAAAATATATGTTCCCTAAGGCTCATGCTGCCGCCTATATTATGATGGCCTTCAGAATAGCTTGGTTTAAAGTGCATATGCCTCTGGCTTATTACGCGGCTTATTTTTCAATCAGAGCAAAGGCCTTTGATGCAGAATTTATGATTAATGGAAAGGAGGTTGTAAAGCAAAAGATGAAGGAAATAGAAATGCAGGGCAATCAGGCTGCCAATAAGGACAAGGATATGTATGATGATTTGGAATTGGTTTTGGAAATGCACGAAAGAGGCTTTAAATTCCTGCCGATAGATTTATATAAATCTCATGCAACAAATTTCTTGATAGAGGATGAAAGCATAAGACCTCCATTAAACAGCATATCGGGCATGGGAAATGTTGCAGCGGAAGGTATATATTCAGCTGTGATTGAAGGAGGTCCCTTTGGCTCGATAGAAGAGTTGAAGACACGTGCGAAAATTGGGAATTCCACTATAGAATCGCTTGAAAGGTTCGGTTGCTTAAAAGGTCTTCCCCAAAGTAATCAATTGAGCTTTTTTGATATGGTGTAGCTTAACTTTATATATCACGATATATCACGAAAATGATTTTATATTAATTTATATTTTAACCTTTCCTAAGGAAATTGAAGTGTGATGTAAAATCTTTATCGCATTCAATATATGTTGAAAAATTTTATTTTCGTGATATTGTATATTACGGAATGTGTATAAAATTTATGTGTATAAAATTTTATTGGAGTTGATTGTTGGTTATGACAGAGGGAAAAAGTGGCGAAATTAAAAATACTCAATTGGAGCTTGCCTTCAATTTTGTTCAGTACACCAATAGAAACGTATTTTTGACAGGAAAAGCTGGAACCGGTAAAACTACATTTTTGCACAATTTAAAAAAAGTATCTCCCAAGCGCATGATTGTGGTAGCACCTACCGGAGTTGCCGCTATCAATGCCGGGGGTGTGACTATTCATTCTTTTTTTCAGTTGCCTTTTGCTCCCTTTGTGCCTGTTCAGAATAATGAAGACAACAAGGAAAACCGAAGAATACAGAGATTCACCAGAGAAAAGATCAATATAATTCGGAGTATGGATCTGCTTGTTATAGACGAAATCAGTATGGTGCGTGCCGATGTGCTGGACGCAATAGATGATGTTCTAAGAAGATACAAAAACAGGAATAAGCCTTTCGGAGGTGTTCAACTGCTTATGATAGGTGATATCCAGCAATTGGCACCGGTTATAAAGGATGATGAATGGGCTATTCTGAAGGAGTGGTACAGTTCTATATATTTTTTTAGCAGCAGGGCGTTGATGATGACTCAATATATGAGTATTGAATTGAAACATATATATAGGCAAAAAGACAGTGAGTTCATCAGTTTGCTCAATAAGTTCCGGGATAATAAAATTGATGATGATGTATTAACTGAGTTGAATAAAAGGTATGACGAGCAATTGTCCAAGAATGCACCTGACGGTTATATCATATTGACCACACATAACCATCAGGCGAGATTGATAAATGATAGAAAACTGGCACAAATCAATGAGCGTGAATATCGTTTTAAAGCCTTTGCAGAGGGGGATTTTCCGGAATATTCCTATCCGACAGATTATGAGCTTGTACTAAAAAAAGGAACCCAGGTCATGTTCGTTAAAAATGATACCTCCAAGGAAAAGCAGTTTTATAATGGTAAAATCGGAATTGTAGAAAAAATAAACAAAGAAAGCATCTGTGTAAAGTGCGATGGAGATGAGGACAGTATTACTGTTTTACAGGCAGAATGGCAGAATTATAAATACTCCATCAATGAAAAAACTGAAGAGATTGAAGAGGAGGTTGTTGGAAGTTTCACGCAATATCCTTTGAAGCTTGCATGGGCTATTACAATACACAAGAGTCAGGGATTGACTTTTGAAAGGGCTATAATAGATGCGAGTGCCGCATTTGCACATGGACAGGTTTATGTTGCCTTAAGCCGATGTAAGACCCTTGAGGGTTTGGTGTTAGGTTCAAAACTAACAGCGAGGAGTGTTATCAGTGACACAACAGTTCAGAATTTCTCGTGTGAGGTATCCGAGAATCAGCCAAGTATGGATGAACTTGAGAAGTCGAAGTATGATTATCAAAAGGAGCTTGTGCTTGAGCTGTTTGACTTCAATCAGATTGCGCGACAGCTGAACTACTGTCTGAAGTTGTACAACGAAAATGCAGGTAGCTTGCATAGAGGTTTAAAGGATAATCTTGAGCAGCTAAAAGCGGTTGTTAATACTGATTTGCTTATCATTTCTGACAAGTTTAAACCTCATATCAATAAAATGTTGGAGACTCAAGCTGATGCGGAAAAGAACCAACAGTTTCAGGAGCGGATTATAAAGGCCGGCAAGTATTATACGGAAAAAATAAATACCGGAGTTTTAAGTGTGATGGAAGGTATAACTGTCGAAAGTGATAATAAAAGCTTGAAAAAGAATGTTGTAAAGGCATTGGAAAAAGTAAAAACAGACATGCTGATAAAGCAGGCATGTTTTGAGCAGTGTCAGGAAGGCTTCAATGCAAAAGCATTCCTCGATACCAGGGCAAAAGCTTCAATTGAAAAGCCTCCGCAGAAACAACAGAAGCAGAAAGAAGCAAAGGAAGATTGGAAGGAATTAACTTCTGAGTCCGTCAGCCATCCTGAATTGTTTGAGGAACTCAAAAGATGGAGGACGCGTAAAGCTGAAGAATTTGATCAACCTGCATTTTTTGTTTTACACCAAAAATGTTTGTTCCAGATTGTTGAACAATTACCTTCAACATTGGAGGAATTGAGAAAAATAAAAGGAATCGGGAAGAAAAAATTAAAAGACTTTGGAGACGAAATCATTGAAATAGTAGACAACTACAAACAAAGACACGGTGGCGGTTCTCTTGTCTGAATTACAGACAAGAGAACCGCCACCGTGTCTTTAGTCTGGGATTATTGTTTTATTTGAACATCATCAATGTACAGCTTACCTTCATAGCTGTTTGAGTTTCCTTTTATTGAGATATTTACCGCAACAACTTTTGATTTGTCGGTAACAGCGTCTAAGGAAATATTCCTATTAATAACAGCATATTCAACGCCATTTATTGTGATCCGATTCATTTGAGCTACATCATAAGATGCATATTCCTCTTCAAGTTCTACAGTGGGATAACCGTCATCATTAGTAGTAACACTAGCACTCACTACTAGAGTACCTAAAAATTCACTTGGATTTGGAATATACAAATCATAGGATATTTCATTGGCATTTGCTTTAGCTAAGTCTAGATTATCTTTCCATATTTCGTTTTTAATAGCTGCATTGGTTAATGTATTTCCACTAAAGTCAAGTTCTAATACTCCTTCATTTATGGCGGTACTATTTGCAATAGCTACTTCTGTACCCCATGCGTATACCCATCCCATTGCAGTGCTGTCGTTAAAATTATATTCCTTTACTATAACGGGTGAATTGTCTGGCATATCTTTGACTTTGAAGTTATCCACATATATAGGTCCGCTATATGTTGCATTCTTACCAATTAAAGAGATTAGGAATCCATTTATTTCGCTTTTGTTTCTAGAATCAGTTCCTATAGAAGCAGGTACTATAGTAGTGTGGGATATTTTTTTGTATTGACTTTCACCTATAGTTACTGTCGGTTGCGATGAAAGCGTATATGTTATTCCTGAACCTATATTCTGTGGATCATATTCTATAGCAACATCGGAACGTACCAAGATTGAGCCATCACAGCTTATTGGTATATAAACATCATACGTTATTTCATCGATATTGGCTACCCAAGCTCCTGAAACGTTGGTTTTAAAAGTCGTTTCATCCCAGCCGCCACCGGTATAATTAACATCTACTGCTAATGCACCCAAATCACTGCTGTGAGTAAGCTCCTGGGCACCCCATGCACCGCCCCAGCCTTTTTCCCATCCCATTGTGTCATCATTGAAGCCATAGTCCTTTATAACGTTTATTGGTGTTCTTAAATCCAGCTTTACTACTGCGGATAAATTACCTGCAACATCTTGTGCAACAAAGTAAATATCATATTCTGTATCATCAGCTGGGAATGTAATAGCAAATGAAGTTTCTACATTAGCTGTTACCGCTTTGCTTCCTTTAGCGAGTGCATCAATATTTTCACTGTCTTTTCCTGCTTCAATTTGGCTTGCACTTGGTACTGATGCTCTGTTTTCAACTCCAACATAATAAACTGTACTTGCTTCGTCTAGCATTATAAGTGCTTCTACACTTTTACTGCCATTTTCCTGAGCTTCACCTGAAGTAGGATAATTCAAATTAAATACTGGTGCAGTCGTAACAATAACAAATGGATAATGATCGTTTAAATATCCGGATTTTACAAAGCCGAGTCTGTATTGACCGTCTGCAAAGAAACTTCCTTCCTCTGGCAATATGGTATAATTAAATGTTCCTGCATCAGGTCCAGACAATTGAATTCCTTCAATCATGTTTGTGGCACCTTCGATAAGCATGAAATCAGAAATTGATAAACTGTCAACAACATCAGGTTCTCCATAAACACTCTGACTTATTCCAAATTCAATTTTGCTATCAGTAGCAGATAATATTGTGATGTCTGCTTTTGGAGTTAATATGTCCATTTCATCCTGTGAAAGATAAATATTATCATTGTGATGCCATACCTCACTTTGTCCGCTTACAGGAAAACGTCCAAACAGGTCAAAAGCAATATACTCAGGTATAAAACTCATGCCAAGGTTTTCTATTACTTCACCAAGATTGGCATAAACAACAGTACCTTCAGCACTAATTGTCACATCTTTAAAATAAACCGACGAAGAAACAGTTTGAGTCTCATTACCAATTGTAATAACTGATTTGTTTTTATCCATGTAATATGGAGTTGAAATAGCATCTCCAAAACCAGCCTCTTCAAAGGTGTAAGTGAATATGATGCCTGCTTCACTTTCACTTACAAAAACATCAGACGTATCAATAGCTAGCACATTATCAGGATATACATTGACTGTACAGGATGCCGATTTTGTTTCATCATACACAGATGTTGCGGTTATTATTGCAGTACCTGCGTCTAAAGCTGTTACAAACCCATTCTCATTTACTTGTGCAACACTTATATTGCTTGAAGTCCATACAACTGCTATCGGTGATTGGTTTGCTGTTTCAGGACTAATTTTAGTCCACAGCTGATGATATGTCTCATCTTCTAATGTAATATTCATTTCTTCAATTATCTCATCGGAACCAGGTCCGGTTACCATACTAATAGAATCTACAGGATCTACGATAGAAAGACCATAATAATTGATTAATCCATCAACTTCTATATACATGTAATAATAAGTTCCAACTTGCAATGTATCCGGCAAAGCAAAGCTGATTTGAGCAGTATCACTACCTATACTTCCTGTTTCTGAGAATAATTCTGAGCTATCATCTGTAATGTAAATTCTCACAGGTGTACCATCAGCTAATCCTTTGGTATTTACAGTAACAGTAAGTTGTTCTTCTCTGTCTGATAGGTATGGACTTTCATCCGATACAGTAAACTCAAAATACCTGCCATCAATATCTGTAAACACAATTTCATAACCGTCCTTGTTGAATATCAGCCTGTAAGTGCCTTCTTCAAAGGAGGTTCCTTCCGATTCATCTATTTCTATAATGTATTCAAAAGGATTTACAAATTCGTCAACGTCAATACAGTGTGTTAATATTATATCATTTATCATAGTTTGCTCTTTGGTTCCATAGTTTTTAATCAAAACGAAATCCTCATAAGAAACATCGTCAATTACAGAATCCGTTTCTCCAATTGTTTCGAATAAGTCTATGAAATATTCAGTTTCACTTAGGCCTATTGCTATAGCGCCAAGATTCACAGATGTAGATGATGTTTTTTTGGCGTATATTGCCATAGGCTCAGTTGTCAGGTTATTTCCACCAGTTAATATTTCGCCATCAATGGTTATAGTAAAATCAGTAATATCTTCACCTATACCTGAACCGCCATATCCCAATTTGGCAAAAGCCTTCTGGCCATAAATATATACAGACTCTGCTACTGTTACATTCGCAGGTACATTGTTAAGAGTGAAGTATACCGAATCACTTACTGTAATTCCATCTCTAAATGTTTCTTCCTGTAACGACAAACCAATTAAAAATCCATCGAGATACTCTTCCCTAATTTCAGTTACTAACTCTGCCACTACAGCTGGTGATGCTAAAGGTGTTGGTGATATAGCAGGTGTTGTAGTAGGCGGTGTTATAGGTGCTGTTGTAGTAGGTGGTGTAGTAGGTGGTGTAGTAGGTGCTGTTGTAGTAGGCGGTGTTGTAGTAGGTGTTGATGTAGCTGATGTTGTGGTTGCTGTTGGTGTTGGTGATGTAGCTGGTGTTGTAGTTATTGTTGTGCTTGGTTTTGGTGTTGATACGCTTCCGCCACCTCCTCCACTTGAACCGCCAGCTGTAGTCTCTGTTGGTGTAGTGTTGCTACCAATCGTATCTCCTCCTACTGTACCAGATCCATTGTTGCCAACAACTACACTCTCAGGTTTCTTTTCTATACTTACATCAGCTGCATTAATCGTTGCTTTGGCAATATTTCCATTTCCAGTCACTTTTATTTTAGCATCAATAGTTATTTCTGTTACATTAGCTCCTTCAGCAACATTTACATTTGTGTCACTTGCGCCTGCAAGAATCTTAACATTGTCTATTATTCCTTCAATATTCAGGTCAATTTTTGAAAAGATATCAACAACATTGACAACAACATCTTTAAAAACATTAACTACGGATGCAGTTGCAGGAGCTTTTACGTCTAATTTTTGGACAGTTCCACCTTTAAGATTAACTTCTGTCTTAACATCTATTGACAGGGTTTGAATAGTTCCTTTTAAAAGGTTTAACTTTGAGCCTTCAGTATTAATTGAGACATCTCCAAATTCCCCTTCAAGTTCCACATCATCTGCATCTTTAGCAAAAACATTTTTATTCATCACTACTGAGACAGATACTTCTCCGAAACCTTTTCCGTGCAAATCGCTTTCCTGAAGCTTTGCAGGTGATTTGACATCCACTTTGGCAATTTCAGTTGACCCTTGCGCTACGATTCTTACTTTTTTATTAATGCTTTTTTTATTAACAACAATTCCGCCATTTACTCGGGAGTTGTTTAGTATAATACTATTAGAGCCACCGCCCTTCACAATGGTCTTGCCTTTTACAGTCACATTATCAAGAGTTACATCTCCTTCACCAATACCTTGGGCAAGATAGAGATCGCCTTCTATCTCCATATTTTTCAAGGTAACATCAGGAGTATTTACAACTAAATTTCCTTTGACAGAGTTTGTAAATTCGCCTTTGTTTTTTATAAGAGTTCCCATAATATTGTTTATCATCGCAACAGCTTCAGCTCTGGTTATTTTGTCAGACGGAGCAAAGTTGTTGTCAGCTCTTCCTTTTATGTAACCTTTTTTAAACAGGGAATTCACAGCCTTTTGTGCCCATGAAGAAATTTTGCCTGAATCTTTAAATCCGCTTGAAGGGGCATCTCCATGAGCCTCCAGCTCAAATGCGCTAAAAAGCACAACTGATGCTTCCTGCCGGGTAATATAATCATCAGGTTTAAACTTTCCATCACCGTACCCGCTTATCATGCCAGCTTCTACAGCTTTCAAAACATCTTCCTTGTACCACGCGTTTTCAGGGACATCAATAAATGAAGAACTTGACATTTCAATAAGTCTTAGCACTCTGTTGACAAAAGCAATAAACTCAGCCCTTTTCACAGGATTATCCGGTCTGAACGAGTTGTCCTCATAACCGTCAATAAGATCCTGCTCCATCCAGCTTGCAATAACTTCCTGTGCCCAATGGGAATCAATATCAGGCGCCTTTGCACTTATACAAACAGCATTTGACATAAGAAAAACAAGTGCAATGAAAATACCAAGAATCCTTCGAATCGTTTTTTGCATAAAGATCCTCCTAGTAAAAAAATTTGTAATACTTTTACTAAAACACTGGTATAATGCACAAAAGATGCAGACTATGTTGTCAATTATTTTTGTTTTAAAATCCCCAATGAAACAAACCAGATAAAAAACTTACAGAAATGCTAATCAATCAATTTTAAAAAAACATACTTCTTATAAATTATATCACCTTTTTAAAATATTTAAAATATATAATTTAAACTAAATAATAAGTTTTTTTCCATGCCTCATAAAGTTGGCGAATTTTCATCCGCCAACTTATCTTCATACTTCTTTATTATAATGTCGTATAAGCTTTTGCTGACTGTACCGGTAACCTTATAATCATTTTCTTTCTGAAACTTTATCACGCTCTTTTTAAGGTTTTCACCAAACTTTCCACTAGGCCAGTCGTGAAAATATCCCAGTTTTTTTAAGGCCTTTTGTAGCCTTAATATGTCAGAACCGACATCACCGCTTTTTAATATTTTAAAGGTCTTGTTGTTCTGCACTATTGTGACAATGGTGCCGTGTGGAACTATGCTGTACAATTCTTTGGCATTATCGCTCTTCATTCTTATACAGCCGTGGGAGGCGTTTTGCCTGCCTACAAACCAGGGATGTTTTGTGCCGTGTATTCCGTATTTACCCCAGGGCACGTTAAGTCCCATCCATGAGCCTCCGAAGCCGCTTCCCCAATCAGCTTTGCTGATTATCTTCCAGGTGCCTTCCGGTGAAGGTGTTTCGGGTTTACCTCCGGATACCGGATAAGTGCCAATCAGTTCCCCGTCTTTAAATAAATACAACAATAAACTATCAAGATTAATATGTATATAATAACCTTTTTTTACTAAACTTGATAGTATGCTGTCGTCTGCAATAGTTTCGTTTTCTGATATTATGGAATCAAACTTTTCTGTTTGCTCAACAAATACTTCTTTGGAAGGGTGAAAATCATCCAGTATCAGGATATTGCTCCAGACATAAAAAGAGGCTAATATAATTACAAATATAGGCAGAGTCCATAACAATTTCTTATGCAAATCCACTCACCTTAAAAAGTATATTAACTGATAAATTATATGAGAGACAGTGCTTGGACTATAATATAAACGGAAAATAAATATGGATTATTACAAAAGCGTTGACACGAATTTGCCTGTATAACATAATGATGTTAAAATTTAACTTAGATATGTTAAATTCGATAAAGATAGAGAATAGATGAAAAAGGGGAGTGTATTATGTCGACAAAAGTGAAGGAAGAGATTATAACTGTGTCGAAGCTTATGTATGACAAAGGAATGGTTAACGCATATGAGGGAAATGTATCGATATTTGTAGGTGATAGGGTTTATATAACTCCTAGCGGGATATGCAAGGGGTTTCTGACGGAAGATATGGTTGTTGTGACTGATATTGACGGAAATGTTATTGAAGGGATGTACAAACCATCATCGGAAATAAAGCTTCATCTTGAAGCATATAAGAACAGGAGCAACGTAGGAGCTGTTGTTCATTCACATTCACCTTATGCGACTGCATTTGCAGTGGCTAATAAACCTATTGAAACAAAAGCATACTCTGAAGTGATAATGTTATATGAGAAAATACCTCTAGCGAAATATGGAAGCCCTTCAAGTGATGAAATATTTGAAGGCGTAAAAGAATACATAAAAGATTATGATATTATTCTTCTTGCAAATCATGGAGTGATGTCGGTAGGTAAAAATGCTTTTGAAGCGTTTTACAGAATGGAAGCTACTGAGAGTATTGCTAAAACCCTTTTAATGACTAAGTTATTAGGAGGAGAAAAGGAAATTCCGTATTATAAGATTGATGAACTGAATGAAATTAGAATGAAAAGAAAAAAGCGGTAGCATTATTTTATGTAATAGTATGGCAATTAGAAAAAATTATATATTTATTTAAATTAGTATGATAATATATTTATGTGGGAAAGGTACTCCTTTTATCCAGAAAGTCACATCAAAGAAGTAAATACTAGTTGTATAAATACTAAGCCGGGAGTGATATTATGCAGTTTTTTGAAAGCCTGTGGCAGATGTTTTCCAGCTTGAACCCGTTAGGATTGGGGATAGTAATTATCATTGTAGTTGTTTTTATTTTTTCTTTCGTTATTAATTTTATTGTGCGCAAAAAATATATAATTATGCAGAATGACCTAGAGAGAGGCTATAACATGAAAGAGGAGAAGTTCAACACGGAACTCCTTAATAAAATAGTTGAATCGTATAAGAATACAGCTCTGGTCAATTATAACGAAGTTAACACCCAGGCAATAATTGAAAATTGGTTCAATGTGCGGCTCAGGACATTACTTATATGTGAAAGGTTTGTAAAGCTTACGGTATCACTGCTTATTACACTTGGCCTTTTGGGTACATTCCTGGGATTAACCCTTGCCGTCAGCGAATTGGCAAGTGTGTTCAATAATATAAAAGATGCAGATTCATTTACCGAGGATCTGATAAGCATGCTGATACCTTCGGTTTACGGAATGGCTGTAGCCTTTATAACCAGTCTTTTCGGTATAGCCTGTTCGCTTGTGTTTTCCATTATGACTACCATTTACAGCGTTGAGGAAGCAAGGGAAACATTGATGGTAAGGATTGAAGAATACCTTGATAATAGTGTTTCACTTGTTATTGCCAAGGATAAGGAAACGGAATACACAATAATGAATAGGATACTTAAAGAGACCTTTATTGAATTCGGAGAGAAGATAGAGAATACACTTAGGCAAACGGTTGAAAGCTTTGGAGACAAGTTGTCGAGGGTTGTAATGGAGGTAAACCTTTCTTCCAAAACTTTAGACGGTACAGTTGAGAAATTTGATACAGCGCTTAAGAATTTTGCAGAAAATATAAAAGACTTTACAGAGTTCAATGCAAACCTCAGAAATAATATTGAGAGGATGGATGTTAGCTTTATAAAGGTTACAGAAGCTCTTACAGACACCTCCAAAATAATAGTTGAGAACTATAACGGTATAGAAAACTTCACAAGAGATATAAAGAGTGCAACCGAAGAGATCACTGAATATAACAAACAAGTTGTTCAGGATATAAGCAAGCTTGTCAATGAAGTTAAAACTACAGTGTCATCCATTAAGGAATTGGGCGATGTAATTAAGAATGACTTGAGTGCAAGGACTGATGAAATTAAAGAATATCAGGACAAGTTCAATAGCTTGATGCTGAAATTGAGCGAAGAAATCAGCCTGTTAGGTAAAAAGACAACCGAAGCGTTTTCAGAAAGCCTTGAAGAAAGCGGCAAAGTGGTTGCCCAAAAAGTGGTTCAAAGTATGCAGGGTGTTATGAAGGATATCCTTGAGCTAATGGACGACTTTAAAGAGAACGAGAAGATGCTGGCAAAAACAATAGTTATGCTTCCGGATCAGGTAATAACCTATAACGAAACGGCAGCAGTGCAGATGGGTAAGCAGCTTGATGAAGTTAAAAGGCTTTTCAGGAGTAAAAATGAATGATACAAGGGTTCTTTCATAAACGATTGGGGTGAGGATATATGAAAACAAAAAGGAGAAACTTTAAAAAGATAGGCGAAGAACCTAATTTCTGGCCATCTTTTACCGATGTAATGTCTACAATTGCCCTTGTGTTGTTTTTCCTTATGCTTCTGGCATATTTGCAAAATATATTAACCGGGAGCAATCTCGAACATAAAATAAAGCAGTTGGATGATACTCAAAAGCAGCTTGAGGCTGCAAACTTGGAACTAAGTAATGCGGAGAACGAACTAAGGCTTAAGAAAAACGATTTGGAGAAAACCATTGCAGAGGTTGAACGGGGCAATGTTGCTTTGATGATTTCCCAGGAAGAGATTGAAAAGCAACGGGAAATTATTGCGATGAGCAACCAGGAATTGGGTAACCTCCGTACAAAGCTTGAAGATATTGCGCTATTCCGCGTTGATGTATTGAAGAAGGTGAAAGAGTCCATTGAAGAGCAACTGGGCAGGACAAATGACAGAGGTGAAAGTATTGTTACAATAGGTGATGACGCAAACATCATTATTAATGAGAGTCTGGTATTCGACTATAATTCCGATGAAGTAAAAACTGAGGGAAAGATACTCCTTGACCAGTTTGGTATAGCTTTTGAGAATATACTCAAGGACAAGAACACAAGGGACTATATTGATTCAATCAATATTGAAGGCTATACGGATGATGTGGGAGATTCTTTCTACAACAGAGATCTTTCTACGAGAAGGGCTACATCTGTTCTGAACTATCTAATGAAATCGAACCCTGCGCTTGAAAAAAGTTATGGGGACTATTTTGCAGCTGTAGGATTCTCAAAATTCAGACCTATTGACACAGGAAAATCTGAAGAAGCCCGGCGTAAAAACAGGAGAATCGAGATAACCATAGCTATTAAAGACTCAAGCATACAGCAGATGATAAATGAGTATCTGGCGGAAACCGACGATATACTAAAAACCGTACAGGGTGATCAAGATGAACAATAATTCTAAAAGTATGGACATAAGAATATTAAAATACGAAGAATATGTTAAGAAGTATCCCCAAAAAGCTCATGGCTATTATTGCCTGGGAAGGCTTTATATGATTAAGGAGCAGTACAAGACAGCGGAAGGATATTTTCAGAAATCCCTGTTGGTTGATAGCAGTCACACGCTTTCAAAGGTGGGGCTCATTGAAGCTTTTATGTTCAGGAAGAAGTTTTTAAAGGCTGTACGGCTTTTTAGCAAATACCGACAGGACATAATTATGAAATATATATATAGAGTGAAGCTTGTTAGAGGGATCAGCGCTTTTTATAAGAAAAGCGACTTGTTTGCAACCAAATCATCAGGGCTTTTTTCAACGCTTTACTTGAAATATACAATATATTTTGCAAAGGAGCTTATTAAGAAGGAGTCCCACAATACGGTTCTAAAGCTTTTTATGTGTATGTACTACCTGAATTCCGGCGAACGGAACCCTTTTGTAATACAAACTTTCAAGACCTGTGTCTATTGGGATGGTTTGGACGATGTACTTAGGTGGGTTCTTGTAAAGAATCTTGCCACAGCAGGGGAAAATCTGTTTTATGATGACAATATCGCAGGAAAGTTTTCCAGCATTCCTGACCCGGATTGTTCGATTGAATACGCAAATATTATTTTTAGCACTGCTATGGTTAAAGGCAACAAAACAAAAGTTACGGGGGTTTATAATTCCATCAGCAAGTATGGAATGAGTCTTTCGCCCAAAACAATGTGGACATATGTCCACTGGTGCAAAGAAAACTCTTATTATCATCATTCAGCATACGAGTGTTGTAAAAAGCTTATAAAGATTGGATGGATAGATCGGCTGGTGGCAGAGACTATGGTTAAAACAAGGGAAAAATACACAGTCAAATTTTCAAATGATGAAGAGAGAATGATGAAGCTTTACGGATACTCAAGGGATGAGTGAAAGTTATATTTTCACCTTCCCTAAGCTAAAGAGCAGGACTATGAACCAGCCTTTTCCTTAATCTTTTTCACGATATTAAGATGTTCCTCCGAGCCCAATACATCATCGGGATTCAGCCCGCTTTTGTATCTTTCCAATATCTTTCTTTTCAACTTGATATCCAGAATTCTTTTTACCGATTCGTCCAGCCTGCTTTCAGGTATTTCGCCACTTGATACTGCATCAAGAATACTATTGTATGCCTTATCCAGTGAAGCTGGCATCAGAATAATGTCTGCACCTGCCGTGAACGCCTTTAATGCAGCTTCTGACGGTGTCCAATAACTGCTTATTGCCTTCATTTCCAAAGAGTCTGTTATAATAAGTCCATTATAGTTAAGCTTATTCCTTAAAATATCTGTAAGAATTTCTTTTGAAAGGGAGACCGGTACGCTTTCTTCTGTTATTCCCGGGAGCATGATATGAGCTGCCATTACCCCATCTGCACCAGCATCAATACCGCTTTTGAAAGGTACAAATTCCACCTGTTCCAAACGCCTCATATCGTGATTTACCACTACCTGTCCCAAATGGGTATCTAATGAGGTATCTCCATGTCCTGGGAAATGTTTGAGTACTGCACATATATTATGTTCCTGAATTCCTTGTACTTCTTTACTTACCATAAGGCTTACATCATAAGTGTTTGAGCCAAAGGCTCTATCTCCAATGACTGGGTTTTGCGGATTGGTGTTTATATCGGCAACTGGTGCAAAATTCATATTAAAGCCGAGAGTGGACAATTCAGCTCCGAGTATTTTACCCACTTCATAGGCAAGATTCGGATCGTTTGCAGAACCCGTTATTTTATTTGAAGGAAGCTTTGTTGAATGCATTTTGTTGCTTTTACCAAGCCGACTTACTCTTCCGCCTTCTTCATCAACCGAAATAAACATAGGTGTTTTGGCTGCATTTTGCATGTCCTCAATCAGTTTTACCGTTTGAGGTATTGAGTCAATGTTTTCACTGAATAATATAACACCGCCCAATTTGTAATTTTGAATTTGCTGTTTTGTGTTTTCATTCAAATGGTGAAGAGACCTGCCTATATTGTCTTTGCGGAATGCAACAATAAAAAGCTGTCCTACCTTTTCTTCAAGAGTCATTGTTTGAAGCAGGCTTTCTATAACGCCATCAGTAACAATTTCAGGAGTAACCCCAGGAGTGTTGTAATCGGTTACACTAGCTGAGGGCGGAATTTCGGTACTCTCTGTTTCATCGAGCGTAGGTGTGTTTGTTGGCATATTGTTTTTATCGCTACGGCATCCAGTCATAAGACCAAGTATTACAAGTATTACAAGTGTTGTAAGTACATAGCATATAAATTTCATATTTTATAACCTCTTAATAATTATTAGTGTATAATGTATTTTACCAGTAATTTTGTAGTTTTATCAATAATTAATAGTAACATTTACTTTGAGTTTCCCCATTTTTTTAATATAGTGCTAAAAGTCGGGTAGGTCAGAGACTTTACAGCCTCCTTCCCCCCTAAGAACCGTGCGTG
>CAYPCH010000073.1:0-18998 GCA_964409165.1 uncultured Oscillospiraceae bacterium
TAAGCTAAACCAAAACTTTTCACACGAAATTTGCTTGATTTTTCAGCAGCTTTTTCCTGCACACATAACTAAGAATTCAATAATTTTATATTTCTTATCCAACATATACACTTCCTTTTATATTTTTTCTACATAGCTTTAAGCCTTAACATTTTCATTGTGCTTGTCAAATGAGTAAAAACTACTCATGAGCTTATTTTACTACAGCTCCTGAGCTTTCTTGCATAACTATAAAAATAGGTTTATTTACCCATCGCAATTTGATAACACTTGTAAATTACTGCTCCATAACAAGCTACGATGCCAGTAAGTATTCCAATAGCAACTACTCGACTCACGACTGTTGTAATTGCTGTAGCATTTAGTGCTTGATTTAAAGCGGTCAATCTGTTCAATCTGTGCAGTCAAAGTTTTCAATTTGGTGCAAAATATATAGCAATACATAATCCAGAATGCTCTTAAAGCACCCTATATAAATATCCTGCAAACAAGATAATAATACCTATAATAGAAATTACAGGAAACATTTTGAAGTAAAGTTTTGCCCTCTCAAGATGCTTATCTTCTTTTTCTGCCTCAAATTTGCTGTATTTATAATATCCCATCCAAAAACTACAAACTGATAATATCATCATTAAAATGAATATACACACTATATCTCAATTTCTGTCCACTTTCTGTCATGAAACCTTTTGAGCATAACTAAATTGAATACAACAAGGGAAGTACTTTCAGTTATCCAGACACTTTCTATACCAACACCGGCAAACTTGACCAATATATAAGTTACCGGAACAAATATAACCCATAACCTCAAAGATGTCATAACCATTACGGCTCTAACATCCCCCGCTCCCCTTAATGCTCCTGAGACAATTATAGCAATCGAAAGAAATGGCTGGGTTACAGCTACAAATCTCAATGCATGAATCAACATATTGAGTATTTCCGTATTATCTGAAAAAATTCCCACGATGTAAGAAGGAAACAGCAAAAATAATAACGCTGAAACAACTCCCCACAAAACACCCATTGACATACAAATATACCCTGTGTGAAAAGCTTTAGTCCTATCCTTCTCACCAAGAGCCTTTCCGACCAACGTAGATGCAGCAATGGAAAATCCGATTGCAGGCATGAATGAAATAGACTCAATAGATAAAATAATTCTGAATGCCGCTTCAGAATCAGTATCCAATATGGTTATTATAATCCCCATGAGCAAAAATGATGTCTGCATTAAAAATTGTTCAAGCCCGGCCATACTGCTCAATTTCCACAGTGGCTTCAACACTTCCTTGTTTATCCTCAAACTCTTAATGGTAAACTTTCCGAATACATTACCCTTAATCATAATTATAATGTATATAATACTTCCAACAGCCCTTGAAATTGTAGTAGACAGTGCTGCTCCTTCCACTCCCATTTCAGGAAAAACTCCTATACCATTTATCAGTAAATAGTTTCCTATAACATTAAGGATATTCACAAGTCCTGTGATAAGCATTGGAGTAACCGTATTGCCTATTCCCCTCAATGATGCTGCTGCAGCAAATGAAATAAACATGAAAACCTGACTAAATGACACTATATAAAAATATGAAACTCCCATTTCATAAACTTCAGTAGTAACGTCAAATATTTGCATTATCTGGCTTGAAAACAGCACACTTAATATTGAAATAACAAATCCAATAATCAAATTAAGTGAAAAGTTCTGTCCCACAGTTTTGTTCAGACTCACAAAATTTCTTTCTCCGTAGTTCCTTGAAATCATCGCAGTAGCTCCAATATTAAAGGACGAAAATATAAATATTATTGTCTGCATAAGCTGATTTGCATTTCCTGCACCAGAGAGCGCTTCCTTGCCTATAAACCTGCTTATCATTACCGTGTCGGCTATCCCTACAAGAGTGTTTAAAGCCATTTCAATAATTGCCGGAAGTGATATTGTTATTATTGTAAAAATTAATGCTTTGTTGCTTTTTATAAATTTCATTTCATGAGCTCCTCATCTGCCCGAGTTCATTTTTATTATATCCTCAAAAAACTCATAGGGATTTCCATAAGGTTTTTGTATATTGAACTTGTTTATAAAATATTTGTTCAGGTTAAATGCAAAAACAGGTTTTCTCGCACCAAGAGCATCTTTTCTTGCCAGAAACTCTTTTAAAATTGCATATTCGGTATTACTTACAGGAAATACATTAATTCGGTCAACCTCTTCATTTTCCTCCAAAGAAGCCTTCTCAAAAATATCTTCAATTGTGACAAGGTTTTGTTCCTTTTCCACTTTTATAACTATAGTGTTAGCTGCAAAATCTCCTATCCTTTTGTAGTTTTGGGTTAATACAATCAGAAGCACCTCGATAAGGTGTAACCCAGGAATCATGTATACAAACCTGAGAAAGTTTCTGAGTACTAAGTCCAATGCATTCGCCGGCTCTCCGGTTTGTTTTATTACCCTCAGCTTCATCAGTTTTTTGCCAGGCGTCTGCCCTTTTAATATTATCTCAAAAAACAAATAATATCCGATTGCAATCAGGTATAGAACAATAATAGATACTGCAACTATAATGGAATTTATTGCTTCATAGTTGAAATTATTAAAAAACCCAACTCTACCCATTACCACAATAATTGCAATCAATAAAATCAGTACCGATTGAATAAAAGTATCAATCATGAATGCAACAAACCTTGAACCTAATCCCGCAAGCTCATATTCCACATATACATTTTCAGGTGTCAGTATCTCCAGCATATTTCTCATGTCATAATCACCCTTTTTAACTTATATTTGCACTTTCACTTATTCATTACTTGACGATAATATATATTGTAGCAGATTATATTATAATAGACTATATTGTAACAGATATTGTTTTCTGATAAAATAATTTTATAACATTTTAAGGAGATAAAATGAAAGAAGAAAAATTCATAAAGCAAAACACAGAATTATGGAAAAAGCTTGAATTTACATTAAATAAGCTTAAATCTAAAAGTATTCATAAATTTAACAAAGAAGAGCTGGATGAATTTTTTGACATGTATAATCTAACATGCGGTCACCTGTCATTTTCCCGTACCTATTATGGTAACAACAGTATTACTTCTTACCTGAACCGTTTGGTTTCCTCTGCCCACGGCTACATATACACTACAAAACCTTCAGGCATAAAAGCACTTGTAAATTTTCTGCTCATAGAATTTCCTTTGATTATAAGAACAAAAATCAACTTTATTCTGTTAGCTGCATTCTTCTTTTTGCTGGGTACTGGTATAAGCTTTATATTCACAGCTATTTCTGTAGACAACGCAATAGCTTTTCTTCCTAAACATCAGGTTGAAGCCATCATGGGAACTGATGTCAATGAACCACGTGAGGCCTGGGACAATGCAGTTATGTCAAGTACAATACTTACAAATAACATAAGAGTAGGAATTTTAGCTTTTACTATGGGTGTAACATTGGGAATAGGATCTTTCGTTATTTTATATATGAACGGATATGCTTTAGGTGGACTTGCCGCATTATTTTTCCACAAGAAAGCAAACCTCCTTTTCTGGTCACTGATTCTTCCTCATGGAGTGATAGAGCTTATCGCAATTTTCATATGCGGAGGTGCGGGCATTATTATAGGATACTCACTTATAAATCCGGGTATTTACTCACGAAAGGATTCTTTTATAATACAAGGTAAGACAGCTTTAAAACTTGTCTTAGGAACCATTCCATTATTTATAGTTGCAGGCATTATAGAAGGATATCTGACGCCTTCCGGATTTCTTCCGGAAGTTGCAAAGCTTGGTTTTGCACTTCTTACGCTGCTTTTGATTATTGTATATATTGTCATACCGAACATGAAATACAAGCTGAAGGACAAAATCCATATTTGATGTACACATTTGATGTACATAATTTGATGTCTATTCCTAAATCTGCATCATTGATTTCATTGTCAGATATTTGTTAACAACTTCAATAGAAAGCTTGTCAGGCGGTACATCCACCACAGCTATGCCCGACTGATTGAATATTTTCTGAATCTTTTCTCTTTCTTTAATGAGCTTTATTGCTGAGGTCTTAAGATATATATCTTTAGATTCCCTTATTGTGCATTCTGAAATTTGATAAAGTCTCATATCTTTAATGGTTATAACCAGCGGTACATGATTTTTAGCAATATTCTTAAGGGCTGATGCAAGTTGCAAAGCCTCATCTGCATTGAATAATTCAGTAAATATGCATAAAAGACTTCTCCTCTTTTGATAATTATTTAAATATGTCAGCGCATTCCTGTAGTCTGCCGACACAAAGTTTTCCTCAACATTGTACAGATTTTCAGCAATCAACTGAAACTGTCCGACACCCTTGCCCGGCTTGATATAACGCTTCACACTGCTGTCAAATACCATTACTCCTACATTGTCACCTTTTTTAATTGCTACATCCGCAAGAAGAAATGATGCATTTATGGAATAATCCAATTTTTTAATATAGTTTATCTCAGAGTTCATTACTCTGCTCGAATCAATCATCACCATAATCTGCTGGTTTTTTTCTGGTTCATAGGTATTTATGATTAATTTGTTGGTTCTTGCGGTAGCCAACCAGTTTATTTTCCTGTAATCATCACCTTCATTATATTCCTTCAAGCTTTCAAACTCAGTACCCATTCCGTAACTCTTTACTTTTTTTATTCCTTGAATCATTTGATTCTTTTTTAATGCCGCAATGCCGTAATTGCTCAAATCCTTAAGATTTGGGTATACCTTGTACTTTTGCCCGAGATTATATTTTGCTTTTTTTTGGCATAGCCTTAAAACTCCCGTATATTTCAGATGAATTTTCCCGAAGTTATACTCCCCTCTCTTTTCAGGGATAACAACATATTTTCCTTCCGTTTCATAATGCGGTACTGCTCTAATCTTCATAATACCATCCTTGATTCTCATGAAGGGAGGTATCTCATCTACTGCTTCAATATCAACATAGTAGTTGCTGTTGTTTCTGATGCTTATTATAATATCGTTCCCGGTGCCCATGGACAGCTTATCATGGCATATTCTTTCCACCTCAAAATCCTTGTGCCCGGGTGTTATTCTGAAATCTATAATAAGAAGAACAATAAGTAACAAGTTATACAATATAAATATATAAAATTCAATTCCCAACAATGAACCTATCAATATTGGTATTGTTCCAACAATCACAAGTACAGTAAACATCTTGCTGAAAGGCATCTTCATACTCCTTTGGTAAGGATTGTCTGAAATATTGCTTCCACTTTTCACAGAGCCTATTTATATTAACCACGAAAATGAATCTACATAAAATCTTTATCGCATTCAATATAGCATCAAATAAGTCTTGCAGTAAAATAGTAGTGGAAGTTATATTTTCAAGCGTTCCTAAATATAATCTATACTATCTCGGTACTTCAATCTTCGAAAGAAGGCTTTTTATCACATCATCATTCTTCAGACCGTCAATTCCTGCCTCAGGCTTCAGTATAATCCTGTGTCGAAGCACAGGCAACGCTAAGTCCTTAATATCCTCCGGAATAACAAAATTCCTCCCTTGCATTGCTGCATAAGTTTTGGATGCAAGTAGCAGTGCAATTGAAGCCCTTGGACTTGCTCCAAGTATAAGATTCGGAGAGTTTCTGGTGGATTTCACTAAAGATGTAATATAATTTATAATCCCTTCGGTTACCTGTACCTTTTCAATTTCTTTTCTGCACCTCTTTATGTCTTCAAAATTACAGACGACATTAATTGTCTCACTTTCAAGCTCTTTTGAATTAAAGCCCGTGTTGTATTTCTGTAAAAGCATGTTCTCAAATTTCTGAGGGACATAATCAACCATAAGCTTCATAAAAAACCTGTCAATTTGTGCTTCAGGAAGAGGATAAGTACCCTCATATTCAACGGGATTCTGAGTTGCAAGCAACATAAAAGGTTCGTCCAATTTATAAGTTTGACCGTCTATTGAAATAGACCTCTCTTCCATTGCTTCAAGCAACGCTGCCTGCGTTTTAGGAGGTGTCCTGTTTATTTCATCGGCAAGAAATATATTTGTAAATAAAGGTCCCTTCTTTATATAGAATTCTCCATTTTTCTGGTCAAATACCTTTGTTCCTATTATATCCGCAGGCATCAGATCCGGTGTGAATTGCACCCTTTTAAAATCTGCCTTGACAGACATTGATATAACCTTCGATGCCAGTGTTTTGGCAATCCCCGGAACTCCTTCAATTAAGACATGTCCTCCTGTCAGTAACGCAATCACAATATGTTCAATAAACTCATACTGACCAATAACTATTTTTGAAACCTCTTCAATTATAGCCCTGGACTTTTCCTTGATAAATTGAACTTCCTCATTTCCAATCCCTGTTTCATTCATGTATTCATTCATTGTTTAATCCCCTTTCTGATCTTTTCCAACCGTCCAAACAACCCAATAAGTTTTTTTGAATCATTGTTTCCTTCTTCAATATATATGCTACAATCCCTCATAACCCCTTCTAAATCCATGCCTTTGAGCACATTATCCGTTTTTGCCGCTATAGCTATTTCATTTATGTCCGAATCATCATCTAGCCCCAAAAACTTTGCGACCTCCTTTTTGAAGCCATCTATATATGTCTCAAGAGCCAGACTTCCGGCTTTCGCTTTCATATACAAATTTGACAATGCAAACAGGTTTTCATTTTCCTTGCGTTTAATTATCTGGTACACTATAGCAGGCTTTCCAAATCTTCTCGACTTCATAAACATTAATACAAGAGCCCATAAAAGAATTTGTACAAGAATGAGTCTTCCCACCGGATTCAGTATATCCCAAAGGCTTGCACTCTCTGAGCCCAGTCCATGATAAAACTCATTAAATAAAACCTTTTTATGTGCTGCTTCATTTAGTGCATCAATAAATAAGACTCCCGGATCCAAATTCCTTATGCCTTCATTTGTGTAATACTCATACTCCTCCAGAAAAATTATCTTTCCTTTACCTACCTTAAAGAGCAAGTTTGCCCCATATTCGCCAAACTGCTCAGGAGTTTCTTGCACAAGCCCCTCCAAATATGATATTGAAGACTCTATAAAGACCATTGAATTTCCCTTTTCAAGCCATTTGATCAGATATTTGCGCTCAAGGGCATCATTAAACCTTTCACCATCAGGTGCAAAAACTACCATTGTAGCATTATCGGGCAAAAATCTCGCAGAACGTATGTATCTTCTTACGCTAAACCCCATTTTATCTGATAACAAATATAAAACCTTTGAACCGTTATCCTTCGCAGTATAGCTTGAATAACTTACTTCCTTTTCGAAATCGTCCTTTACATCAAAAGCAATTAATCCTACTATAAGGAGAGTCAGAATAATAACTGTATAAACAGTTATTGTTTTTATCCGTGCCTTATTTTCTGGCTTAAGCACCCTTTAACTCCTCCTTATCCCATTTATCGTATTTTACCAACCATATATCCAATTTTATCTTTTCAACCTTTCTGCAACCATACCAATACAAATTGAAATCATTGGTAAATTCAGTTATATCACTGAATATTTCAGGCTTGTACTGTCTAATTTCCATAAGATACTGCTTGTTTGTTTTGGACTTATTGATCTTAATTATATTAAGCCTGTTCAACTTGACAAGAAGTGCTATATAAAGGTATCTGAGTGCCTGGTTGTAGTCACCTGCATTCTGATATTCAATAACCTTCTGAAACAAGACATCAGGGTCTTTGATAGTGTTAATAAGAACCATGTCTTCATCATGCTTAATTTTTCTTGACCCTTTAAGGTTTTTTACAATCAAATATATTATTAGGACAATTATCCCCACCAATAATAAAACAGCTGCAATTTTTATCACAGATAACATACCCGGCGGCATTTTAGCATTTGATAATATATTCTCCATATTCTGAGAAACATTAAACCTTTCGAATAGTTCTTCAATATAATCCCTTAACCTTTCCCTCAATGATGAAAAGGCACTTTTTCCATTTGCCCCTTGTTCTGAGAACTCCTCTGAAGATAATATTTCCTGAAGTTTTTCCTTTACTTCCTCCTCATTCGAAGGAGATAATGTAGCCATTTTGATTAAATTATACATCATCCGTCTCTCCGTTTATTGAACTGAATTCCACATAGGGTTTACTTTCATCCTGTACGTTGAAATTTACTTTGCTCTGTTGTTCAAGCAGTTTGTTAACTTTGAATTCCAGATCCAAGCCTTCCTTTTTGTTCCTTACACTTACATACAGAACTGTAAGAAAAACCATTATCAAAGGAATCAGAAAGGCACTTGCAACTTGTGAAGCAGTATATAGAAAAACAAAAAGCTTTTCATTTATTGCAACTGTCAAATAAGAAAGAGTTGAAAACAAGCTTCCTAAAACCATAAAAAGAATAACTCCAAACAGGCATGCCATTAACACATGCAATTTATTGCCTTTTGTCAGCTCAAAACTTCTTTTAAGACTGTCTGCAACAGACCTTTCCTCTATCACAATCGTATGTGCTCCAAGAATAAATCTGCTCATTACATACGCTATAAGAATAAACAACGCCAATAAGACTACTACACCAATAATAACAAGAATTATAACAGTCATTATTGTATTTTCCATCATACTGCCTGTACTAGCAATCGAACCAATAACAGTAACAGATAATGTCACAATAACTATAGCTATTATTATAACTGCAACAATATATGCCGCATAAAATATAAGTACGAACAAAACAGCATTTCCCATCATTCTTGGAAGATATCTGAAACTACTTTTTATAAGCTTGATAATTTCTTTAAAGCTATACTCTGCTTTTCGACCTTTTTTTATATAATCATATGAGATTTTAACTACTGCAACATTGAATACAAGCTCAATGGTTATCTTATAACCGTATTGCAGTAAAGACATCAATTGAACAATAATACCACTCAAAGGATTAGCATATGGATAGTTCGAATTTAAAAGAATATCTTCTCCGCTAATGGCAGACATAAAATAATCTGTCAAATATGAAATCTGTTCTCCTGTAAATCTTCCTACAATCAACGAATAAAGAAGTGTCCAAGGAAGATAAAGAATAAGCACAAGCATTGACAAACTTTTAAAATTGGACCTGAATACTTCAATAGTATAGTCAAGAACATCGCCAATGCCCATAGATTTTTGCTCAAATGTTTTTCGATTCATATTGAACCCCACTTTAATTATTATATAAAAAAACTCCAGATTTATTGAAGCTATAATGCACAACATATAATGGTATACCATACTAAAATACCATAATACGAAAACAAATTCAATAGAACCATTTTTGAAGGACAAAGTTTTTGGCAGGGTATTATACAAAAAAGACCTTTAACAAATCAACCGATATTTCCGGTTCATTTACTAAAGTATCCTTTTTAAATATGCTTTTTTTAAATCTTCCTTTTTTAATATGTCTTTCTTTTAATTCTTATCTTCCTAGAGTAAACCAGCTAGTGACCATTTTTGAAAACAACTTCAAAAAAGATGCTTTCTCAATATCCCTGTCACAAACCAAATCCGCTTTTGCGATTTCCTTCTCATCAACACTGTAAACTACCTCACCTATTTTCTGACCTGACTTTATAGGGGCTGTAATTAATTCTATGACTTTGACTTCTTTATTTACTTTTCCCTTTTCTCCTTTTGATAGAAGAAGATTGACATCATTTGCAAAAATTGCATTTGCATTTTTTATTATGCCCTTTTTAACCTCAATGTCGACTACTTCTTCCCCTTTTTTATTCACCTGTACCGATTCAAAGTTGGCAAAGCCATAATCAATAAGTTTTCTTGTCTCTGCAAATCTTGTATTTGTATCTGGCTCCCCTAAAACGACTGAAATAAGCCTCATGCCATTTTTCTTCGCTGTGGCAGAAAGACAAAAACCTGCCGCATTTGTAAATCCTGTCTTCAGTCCGTCAACCACTCCACTGTAAAATTTCACAAGTCTATTTGTATTAACCAGTTCAAATTCACCGTCTCTGAATGAATCCATCCAGATTGATGTAAACTCCAGTATCTTAGGGTGATTTATAACAAGTTCCCTTGACATCAAAGCTATATCATACGCCGTACTGTAGTGTCCTTGATCTGTCAATCCGGTACAATCAAGAAATTTCGTGTTATTCATCTCCAGCTCTTTTGCTTTGTCATTCATCATAGCAACAAATGCATCTTCACTTCCTGCAACTATTTCCGCCAAAGCTACCGTTACATCGTTTGATGAATGAAGAGCTACTGCTTTCAACGCCTCTTTTACAGAGAACTGTTCACCAGGCTCAATATATGCCTGTGAGCCTCCCATTCCGGCAGCATAATCGGATGTTATCACCATATCTTCCATACTTACTTTTCCTGTATCAATTGCCTCCATAATCAAAAGCATTGACATAACCTTTGTTACACTGGCAATAGGCAATTCATCATGACTGTTGTTTTCAAACAGAATCTGACCTGTAGCAGCATCCATTAGTGTAAAGGATTTTGCCTTCAACTCAAATATATTGGTATTTGATATTATTTTTGCAACTGCCTGGGCATCAAACTCATGCTCCTTTGTTAGTTTGGGAGCTGCAAAAGCAGACATTGTAAGAATATTCAACAATAATACAGTTATAACAAAATAACTTGCTAAAACTTTTTTATACACTTATAGCCCCTCCAAGAATTCTATATGTATTAGTAGATTTTTATGCACAAACTTATCCTTATATACTACTTTTACACATAAAATTTTGACAAGGACTCCAAATCCAACTTCGTACTTGTTTATTACTTAAATACTCAACTTTCCCATGGTATTTATGGGCTTTTACCGCTAACACAACATTGCTCACCGCGGTCAAAAAGTAAACTTTTTCAACTTAACTTGTGAGCAACCATAGCCTCAAAATACTATAAGTGGGAAATTTGAGTTATATATCCACAAGTATTAAAGGTCTTTTATCGGGAGCAGCTTCAGATATTTTTATACTATTCTTCAGAACTTCCAAGGCATTTGGTATTTTGTTATCTTTATTGGTATATAAGGTTGCAATTACATCCCCCTTGCTTACTTTCATGCCCGTCTTACTTTCAAGCACAATCCCGGCAGTGTGATCAATAATACTATCTTTGGTTTCTCTCCCTGCACCAAGTATCATTGATGAAATTCCGAGCATATCCGTTTTAATGTTTTCAATAAATCCATCCCGATCTGCCTTAAATTCATATTTTACCAAAGCGTTTCCGAACAGATTGTAGTCATAAATAACCTCAGGGTCTCCATACTGCCTTTCTATCATTTTCTCAAGCTTTATAAGAGCGCTTCCGTCCTTAACCGCATTCCTTACTCTTTTCCTGCACTCCTCCATATCTCCTACTTCGGCAAGAAATAGCATTTTTGCCGCTATTTCAAAGGAAACCTCTTCTAAGTCCTTTGGTCCGTTTCCTTTAAGGGTTTCAACAGCTTCGATTATTTCAAGCGAATTTCCTATAGCATTGCCTAAAGGAATATCCATATCTGTTATAATCGCAGAAGTCTTCCTTCCCACATTTTCACCGATTTTAACCATTGTCTTTGCAAGCAGGATAGAGTCATCAAGAGTTTTCATAAATGCACCACTGCCTGTTTTTACATCGAGGACAATTCTATCTGCACCGCACGCTATTTTTTTGCTCATAACACTGCTTGCTATAAGTGAAACGTTATTTACTGTGGCAGTTACATCTCTTAATGCATATATTTTTTTATCAGCGGGCGCAAGATTACCCGTCTGTCCTGCAATAGAAATTCCTACTGCTCTCACATTTGCTATGAATTCCGCTTTTGATATTGAAGTTTTAAACCCCGGTATGGATTCAAGCTTGTCTATTGTTCCACCAGTATGGCCAAGTCCCCTTCCCGACATTTTAGCAACCGGCACACCGCAGGCGGCTGTAATAGGTCCGAGAATCATTGTTGTTTTGTCACCGACTCCTCCGGTGCTGTGTTTATCAACCTTGATACCTTCTATCTCAGAAAGATCTATCATATCACCTGATTTTGCCATCAAATCCGTAAGTTCTGCTGTTTCCTTCTCATTTAGACCGTTCAGAAACATTGCCATAATTAGGGCAGAAGCCTGATAATCAGGTATGCTACCGTCGCAGTAGCCTTTAATAAAAAAGCTTAATTCTTCATAATCAAGTTTTTTTCCGTCTCTTTTCCTCTCAATGACATCATACATTCTCATTAATATACCCCACCTTTTTCTTTATTGCCTTTAACTATAATATTGATTTCAAGAAGCTCTTTCCGCTTAATCCCTCACTTATACCTAAATACTCCGTAATAGTCTTTGCAATGTCCGAAAAAGACTCTCTGGTACCAAGGTTTACATTATTTTTTAGATTTTTACCGTATACAATTAAGGGAACGTACTCCCTTGAGTGGTCTGTGCTTTCAGTTAAAGGGTCACATCCGTGATCAGCAGTTATTATAAGCATATCCTCTTCTTTGAGTAAACTTATTATATCCGGAATTCTAGCGTCAAATTCCATTAAAGACTTCGCATACCCTTTAATATCGTTTCTGTGACCATATAACATGTCAAAGTCAACTAAGTTTGTAAAAACGATGCCGCTAAATTCTTTTTTCATATATTCCAATGTCTTGTCAACACCGTCCATATTGTTATGGGTGTGAACTGAATTAGTTATACCTCTTTTATTAAAAATATCCTCAATCTTTCCTACTGCATTAACGCTAAGTCCGCTTTCTTCTACATAATCCAGCAAGGTTTTCCCTATCGGGTCAAGAGAAAAATCATGTCTTCTATCCGTTCTTTTATAATCTCCCGACTTTCCTATAAAAGGCCTTGCAATAACCCTTCCTACTGCATGCTCTCCAGTTAGTATACTTCGTGCAACCCTGCACATTTCATACAGTTTCTCAACAGGCACTACATTTTCATGTGCAGCTATTTGAAACACACTGTCAGCTGATGTATAAACAATTGGATAGCCTGTCTTTATATGCTTATCACCTAACGTCTTTATAATTTCAGTGCCTGATGCTGCTATGTTCCCGAGGGTCTTTGTATTTATGGACTTCTCAAACTTTTCAATTATATCTGGCGGGAATCCATAAGGGTAAACAGGAAACGGCTTGTCCAAAACTATACCCGCTATCTCCCAGTGACCTGTTGTTGTATCTTTTCCTGCAGATTTTTCTGCCATTTTGCCAAAACAGGCATGAGGCTTATTTACAGGTGATATCCCCACTATACCGTCTATATTGCCAAGACCTAACATTTCAAGATTTGGAAGAGAGAAACCTTCTGCATTTGATGCAATACTACCTAGAGTATTACTGCCCGTATCCCCATATTTTTCAGCGTCAGGAAGTTCACCTATGCCAACGCTGTCCATTACAATTATTATTGATCTTTTCATATGCATAAATCTCCTTAGTAACTCAACTTTGCCACTTATAGTACTTTGAGACTCTGGTTGCTCACAAGTTAATGGCAAAAGGTTTACTTTTTTACCGCGGTGAGCAATGCTACGTTAGCTGCAAAGAACCCATAAATACTGTAGAAAACTTGAGTTAGTAATGTAATGCTGAAAATATAACTTCCACCACTATTCAAGTCATTTCTTAACGAAAAAGCAAGATATCCCCACCTTGCTTTTTACCTTACTTTTCCATGTAAAAAACTTTATACCATTCATTATAGTATCATATATTAATGTACATATGTTGCAATATCCAAAATCAATGCAAAATGTTTATTGCAACATACATATATTGAACGCAATAAAGATTTTACATCGCGCTTCAATTTCCTTAGGAAAGGTGAAATATAACTTACACTATTATTTTCACTTAGCGCTTATTTGAAGCCAAATAGTGACATGAAAAAAGTGAAAGTAAATTTCACTCATTCCCCTAATACAAAATCACGAAAATTAGATTTTGTAATGTAGAATCATTTTCGTGATTTATATAAGTATACATATTCAAAAAAATTCTATGCTCTGGGGTGTGTCTTTTTATACACTTCCTTTATCCTGTTTTTTGCTATCTGTGCATAAACTTGTGTTGATGATATATCGGAATGTCCGAGCATTTCTTGTATAGACCTCAAATCAGCTCCATTTTCTAGAAGATGCGCTGCAAACGAATGTCTTAAAGTATGAGGCGTTATATCCTTGCTTATTTTAGCCTGATTCTTATATAACTTTATTATCTTCCAAAATCCCTGCCTTGTCAGCCTTTTTCCGTTAACATTTACAAATAGTGCTTCTTCGTCACTTTTCTGTATCAACAGATCTCTCGACTTTTTAAGATATTCAGTAAGTGCATTTATAGATAAGGAACCTATAGGTATTGTCCTTTCTCTTGTACCCTTATTACAACTTATGTATCCCAAATCAAGATTTATATCAGGTACATTCAGACAAATCAATTCTGATACCCTTATGCCGGTAGCATATAGAAGCTCAAGCATAGCTTTGTCTCTAAATCCTTTCAGGTCATCACATTTAGGTTGATCCAAAAGAAGCTCTACTTCCTTTGTTGATAAGATCTGTGGCAACTTCTTCTCTACTTTCGGAGATTCCAGCTCTTCTGTAGGATCCTGACTTATAATTCCATTCTTTGTAAGGTATTGATAGAAAGACCTTATCGATGCCAAATTCCTTGAAATCGTAGATGTTGCCCTTCCTTTCTTTTGTAAATTCAAGAGGTACGCAATTACTGTAGTTTTGCTTGTATTGACTACGCTTTGAATTTTCATTTCTTTTAGATATGTAATGTACTGTTCAATGTCCCTCCTGTATGATTGTAAAGTATTCAGAGACAATCTCTTGTCATTTTCCAAAAAATCAAGAAACTTCTGTACCAATTCTTCCATTATTTACTCTACTCCTTCTTAATAAAAAATAATTTTGTAATATAATTTTAAAAAATTAACTTATATTATCAAATCAACTTTATTTGTTGACTTTTCTGTTAATTCCCAATCTGCTTGCAAATTGGACTAATATTGAATGCGATAAAGATTTTACATCGCACTTCAATATTACAACATCACGAAAATTAGTTTTTTCAATATAGAATCATTATCGTGATAATACAAATACAATTATCATGTTCAATCTCTCATATTATATAAAAATTTCTAGCTATAGTGCAATAATCTTCCATGCTAAGTGTAATAGTTTGTTAGTTTGTATAAAAATGCTAGGGCTTTTTTGTGCAAATGCAACAAAAAAAATTAATTATTTATTTCCATACTTTACATATTTCTTATTATCGACACTTTTATATATGTCTATACATGAATTATATATTTCTTTTACATATTATTCTAGTGTTTTTTAAGTGCATTTGAAACTTTTGTTAATTTAAATAGTTATCATCCTTATAAAAACCGGAGTAACATATGCCTCAATCAAAATACCGAATATTATAAAGCATGAAAAGAACAGAGTTACAAAACAATATGCAAAAAAGCTTGTTTTTAAAGTTTCTTTTGTCGTATGATTCATACTATTGTCTTTTTTTATAGAGCGACCTTTTATAATATTCAGCGAAAAATTAATACCGTTAACACCAAGAGCTATAATACATGGAATTATAATTATTTCCTTCGGAAGTACTGTAAGAAGCATAAATGTCACTCCCTTAAATCCTAAAAGGTCTATTATAAATCCTGATGTAAATCCTGTAATAAACCCCCTTATGCCAACCAGAAAATAAATAAAAGGTACACCTATTATTGTAAGTCCCAATATCCATAGAATAGCTACAATCTTAATGTTTTCAATAATTCCAATCCTTAGTATCTCGTTACTGTCAACCCTTTGGTTTTCAAAAAGCTGCAAAAAACCCTGAAAGTAGTTTACAAGCTCATTCTTTTGTATTGAACTTAAACCATTTACCGTAAAGGCTCCTAAAGATACTCCAACAACAAAAGCAAGGAACAGGAAAAAGTATGAGTTTATATTGTTTTTTATATGCTTGTATAGCACCTCACGTACTTTTGATATCAATTTTTATCCCCTCTTGTTAAATAAAATCTTAATTTTTCATTCATTCCTATGAATGTCTCTCATAATAAATTCTATGCGCAGGGACAAAAAAAAATTACAATACATGCCTGTGTATTGTAAACTTTACTAAAAAGACTAAAAAGCTTTGGGACATCGAGTCCCAAGGTTTTTTGCCGGATTTCCTTTCAGGAAATAGCCCTATTAAAAATCGACTTCTTAAGCTATATTTTTATAAGCCATTCTTTGATAAACTATATTTTTATTTCTCCCTTTATAATTTTATCTGCCAGCAATATGCCTATTATTGTTTTTGAATCGGTTATTTCATGGTTTAAAACCATATCTATAAGTTTTTTAATCGGTATTCTTTCACTGGATATAAATTCATCTTCGTCTGCACATGCTTCACCTTCACTCAACTCAGTTGCAACATACATATGAAGTACTTCATCACAAAAACCAGGAGTGCTGTTTACACTTAATATATGATTCATTTTAGCCGTTTCAAGTCCGGTTTCCTCCTTAAGCTCCCTGTGTGCACAAACCATAGGTTCTTCTCCTTTATCAAGCTTGCCTGCCGGAACTTCAAGCGATTCTTTTCCTATTGGTTTTCTGTATTGTCTTACCATGTATAATTCACCATTATCTGAAATGGGTATTACTACAGAAGCCCCTGGATGTGTCACAAGGTCACGGGTCGCTTTTTTCCCATTAGGCAAAGTAACTTCCAGGAGATCTACACCTATTATATTGCCTTGGTACATGTTCTTTCTTGAGATTGTCTTTTCTTCGTAATTCATAGCATTTATCCTCCCTGTGTGAAAACAATTTACTTTTTTACTTTCTTTATTTTTCTTTGTTTTTCTTTATTTCGCCTGTTGCCAATTTGTCACATCTGTTATTGTACTCATTGTCGCTATGTCCTTTTACTTTAACCCATTTGATTTTGTGAATTTCATTTAATCTGTCAAGCTCTTTCCATAAATCAATATTCTTAACCTCTTCTTTACTGGAATTAATCCAGCCATTAGCTTTCCAATTGTCTACCCAGTTCTTTAAAAACCCGTTTACAAGATACGCACTGTCACTGTGCAATTCTACCCGGCAGGGCTCTTTTAGAAGCTTCAGCGCTTCAATAGCAGCCTTTAATTCCATTTTATTGTTTGTTGTGCTCTGTTCAAAACCCGATAATTCCTTTTCATGTTCTCCATATTTTAATACAGCACCCCAGCCACCGTCTCCGGGATTACCTGAACAGGCACCATCAGTATATATTATGACTTTTTTCATAACAGCTCCTTATAATTCATCAGTTCCTTAATCAAACACTTTTCCTATTTCACGTGCTTTTTTAGTACATTCATTCATTGCATCCATAACTGAATACCTGAATCGATTTTTTTCCAAAACGCTTACTGCCTCAATTGTGGTACCTGCCGGTGAACAAACCTGATCTTTAAGTTCACCCGGGTGCTTGCCTGTCTCAAGAACCATTTTAGCGGACCCCAACACAGTTTGAGAGGCCAGCCTGTACGCAAGATTCCTAGGTATACCCGATAAAACTGCTGCATCAGCCATTGCCTCAATAAACATAAATACATACGCCGGACTACTTCCTGTAAGTGCTGTAACTTCACTCATAAGCTTTTCATCCAATAGTTCCACTTTACCAAAACACTCAAGAATACTCTTTACACCAGAAATATCCTTTTCTGAAATATTCTCTCCGCAGGACATCAAGGTCATACCTTCTCCTACAAAAGCAGGCGTATTAGGCATTGTTCTTATTACTTTTTTATCCTCACCTATAATCTGTTTGTAAAATTTTACAGGTACTCCTACAGCGACAGAAACAAGAATCTTATTATTGTCAAATGCACTCTTGCATGATTCAAGAACTTTTTTTAATTGATTCGGCTTTATGGCAACAATAATTATGTCTGCATTTTGAACAGTCTCTATCTCACTTTCCATTATGCTTATTCCCGTTTCTTCCTTAAGCTTCAAAAGCTTTTCCCTGTCAATATCATAAACAAATATATTATCCTTTTTAACAATGTTTGAACCCGATACGCTTCTTATCATGGCATATCCCATATTTCCAGCACCGATAAAACCAATTTTCTTATTCATAAATTGCCTCCCTTAATATGCTATCATTTTCTTTATTTATCTTCGTTTTTTACAGTATTTCATTTTAGTTTGTATAAGATCCCTTAATATACTCCCTAACAAGAATAATATATATATATTACCATAAAAGAATTTAAAATTTACAATATTCTAAATAATTTAAGTTCTAAATAAATTTTAATCAAAATTTATTATTTCCCATTGACACAAAATAAAAGCTATTATATACTATAAAGGCGTCGAAGGGGTATAGCTCAATTGGTAGAGTAGCGGTCTCCAAAACCGTTGGTTGCGGGTTCGATTCCTGTTGCCCCTGCCAGATAAAAAAGCCTTATTTCTATACAGTATAGAAATAAGGCTTTTTTCAACATTTTTGAGTCGGTGAGTCAAGTGAGTCAAGGGACGGTTCTTTGACTCACCTGACTCAGTCCCCGCCTTTGTACTGTATTCCTAATTATATCAAAACCTCTGCTATTTGACGTATTGATAATGCTGATGCTTTAAAATTCATAGATTCATAGGCAACACGTAAGCCCTTTCTATGTTCTGTTAAAAAATGTTATTCCTTAACTCATTTGTCATATTTCAAGTTTTGGTAATACTCAATAATACAATCAATAAACTTTATAGGATCCTTAATGCTTTGTTCTTCTAATTCTTTTACAATGCTTTCAGGAGATAGTAAAGGCGAATATTTTTCAAAGTACATTGAGAATTTAATATCAACAGCATGTATTCCAGCATTCTTAATGAATAAAGGGTCTTTATTATATTCTG
>CAYPCH010000074.1:0-7840 GCA_964409165.1 uncultured Oscillospiraceae bacterium
ATTGCCAACTCTTGGGTTAGCGTTGAATTCTGTAGCATTTCATGCCCCCATCCAAGCCGGACTATTTAGCACTATATTAAAAAATGGGGAAACTCAAAAAATTTTACTATATAGACATCATTAGTATCATGGTATATAATTACTATATAACTCAACTTTTCCACAGTATTTATTCCTTGTTGGAATGGATAAAATATTTGTTTCCACTTTTTCTATGTTACTATTTAGCTTCAAATCGCTGTTCTCGCGAAAATAGTAGTGGAAGTTATATTTTTACTGTTCCATAATGTGGTCTTAGGGGGGGAATATATGAATATTATGGGCAATATAGCACTCATTGCCTCTTTTGCATTTGGCGTAATTGGTCTTATGCAGTTAAAATTTAACAAAAACACCAATTATGGATTTAAAGCAGGACTACTATCCCACGTATTTATTATTATTTCATCCTTCATATTATTTTATCTTCTGATAAGCGGCGATTTTTCTATTGAATATGTTTATAAAAATACCGACCGGAGTTTACCCCTTATTTACAAAATTTCTGCATTCTGGTCAGGTTCTTCAGGTTCTCTACTTCTATGGGCTACTTGTATTTCTATAATTTATATTATTATTTATGCTATATTTTATTTAAAGAAACATCAAAACCGGGAATACTTAATGTGTTTAACAGCCACTGCAACTATCTTGAATCTTGCTTTTTTAGTTGTATTGGTCTTTATAAATAATCCTTTTAAAACTGTGGGTATTAACAGTGATGGATTTGGTTTGAATCCTTCCCTGCATAGTATAGGTATGGTCTTTCATCCTCCCCTTGTTATGGTTTCATATTCTTTGCTTTTTACTGCATTTGCATCAAATCTTTATGATATAATTTACACTTCAAAACCTAAATTATCGACAACAAGAAGCATTGCACTTTGGGGATGGATTCTTCTTACAGCAGGCATAGTAAGCGGCGGTATATGGGCGTACACTGAGCTTGGATGGGGCGGATACTGGAATTGGGATCCTATAGAGAATTCTGCTTTGGTTACATGGTTGCTTGTCACAGCATACCTGCATTTATTTCATTTAAAAAAGAATAATATTATAAGCGACCGTCCTTTATTCTTATTGATTTCTGCTTCTGCTTTTTCAATTATTTTTGGGACATTTTTGGCAAGGAGCGGTATTCTCAACTCGGTTCATGCATACTCCAACCATGGCAGCAAAATAGTTTTTTCAATTGTAATGTTAATACTGGTCATTATATGCTTCTCAATTTTTATAACTTTCTTGAGAAAAAAAGATAAAATCAGCCTTTCTGCATTTGATTTTAAACGTTTTATGCTTTTTATCCCGCCTTTTCTTCTGGTAATACCTGCAATAATCATTACTCTAATGACACTATATCCATTGTTCTCTTTAGAAGGTTTTGAAATTACAGAGAAAACTTATGACTTTGTTTTCGGTATAATGGGATTATCAATCCTACTTACATCAACAGCTTTTTTCTCATTAAAGCACTTGGCAAATAAATTAAAGATTTTTGTCATTTCTATCTCACTAATATCATTAGTAATTACGCTTTTTCTTCCCTCCTTCACATCGTACCCTTTTTTTACAAGGTTCTCTCTAGCCGCTTGTGTCTTCTGTTTAGTTTTAGCATTTATCAGTTTTGGCTTAAACATCAATTTTCTCTTCAGTAATATCAGGTATTTGAAAGTATTCGTCATCCATCTTTCCATAATAATAATTGCATTTGGTTTTATTGGCACACGCAGTATGAAAGTAGAAACAAGCAGTATAATAGATAAAAACGAAACCATCACTATTGCTAATCATACCTTGAAACTGATATCTTTGTCGATTGACGACGAACCTCAGAAAAAGAACTGGATTGCAGATTTATCTTATTATAACGGTAAAACGACCACAGATATAAGCACATCATTTCAATTTTATAAAAAAATGAGTATCTACCACTCCAAAGCATTTATAATGAGCTCATTTAAAGAAGATCTCTATGTTATTATTGAAAACTCATCAGATGACGGAATTGTACTTTTAAAGGTTTCCTTGCTAAAATGGGTTTCCTTCTTATGGATCGGTATTGCGTTGATGATTTTATCTTCACTGGCTCTATGCTGGGATAGATTATGCTACAAAGCATAATTTTATATAAATTTTATTTTATTTTATTTTTTGTGAGGAGGTAGGTATACCATGTTAACACGTGTTTCCAAACTACTAATTTGTCTTTTCATCCTTTTGTTATTTATTTTTTGTAGCATACAAGTTTTTTCAGAAGGCGTTGTAATCCCGCTTAAAGGAGGCAAAGTCCCAATTGATTACCTGGAACCGGATGCATACTCTCAGAAGAGACTCAATGAAGGCAAGTCCATGTTTGAGACTAAATGCGCTATTTGCCATGCCGACAGTGGAAGAGATCTGGTTTATTTCGGAGATCCGGATTTCAATTCTGCGAGGGTAATAGGAAGTGTCAAAAAATTTGTTGGTGCTGCAACTGATCCGGAAATAGGAGAAAAAGTATTTGAGTATCTCAGATACAACAATGATGGTCCTTTTATGAGCCAGGATGATCCTTTCTTACAGCCGGGACCTCTAAGTTTGGCACCTGGAGAAGTAAACCCTATACTTTCAAGCGATAAGGATTTCTGGGGTTCATTAACGGGACACAGAATTCCGACACCTGACGACATCAATATCGACAAGCTCTGGAATACATATGACATGAAAAAGGTAATTGTTCCATACCGTACTGCCGCCTGGATGGAATTCATGCCACATGAAGTTCCGCTTAAGTCAGCTGTTGATGAAGTAAGAACCCTTTTCAAGCAACAAAGGTATAATCTGAATAGTCTGCCGTTGTCCAACAAGGGACTTGGAAGCTATTTCGGATATAGTGCAAACAGAGTTTATAAAAAATATCAATTTTCAAGTCATGATTTTACAAAAACCGATCATTCAAAAGACTTCCTTGAAGCAGTTTACAGTACATCGTTACTATGCTGGCTGAGTGTACTTGATTTTGAATACGGTCTGCCGCAACGTGTAAACGGCTCATGGAACGGGGAATGGGAATGGGGCAACCAGGAAAACACAATTCTCTGGGGACCAGGTTCAAATCTGGATTGGCTTGATTCTTATGGAATAAATCCTGATGAAAAAATAGAATCCAGAGAGCTTTATAGAAACAAATGGACTCAATATTCCACAATGTTTGTTACAGGTAAAAAGGGAAGTTTCCAGCCTAATTCTTATTTTTACTTTGCTACAATGCCTTGGGGCTGTAAAACTTATGATGCAGGAACGTTTGGCGGTGACAATATTCAGATGTTTACCGGACTTCAAGGGTTCACCGAATTATGGAACCACTCCAAGAAATACACTGCAGCATCGTATCCCGGCACGCAGTCCTTTGGACATTACGGTAATACAACCAGATGGTATTTAACCGCTGTCACCTGGCCATATGAAGGTTTTTTAAGCTATAGCGGCGACAAAAAGGCAGCTGTAAATCCATTCCTTGAGCTCATTTACAGACAGTGGATGGCATCTATCGGAGCACCTGACAGTGAATTGAGAAATCCCTATAACGATTCGTACAATTTACCAACAGGAAACAAGGATTCTGAAAGATTTACATGGCTTGTAATGTCATATAACAGCATTAAAAGTGCCATGACCTCCGAACAGAGAGATTTTGTAAAAGCATATATACGAAGGATTTATCCTACAAATCCATCCGGCTATCAGAAACCCTTTAACGCTTATAATTGGAGTTCCGTCGATCCTGCTCCTTCAACACCAATAATCCTTCCCTTTGGATCAGACACAGCTGTAGCAGGCAAACCATATTTTTTAAGGATAATAAGAGCTCAGGCAAAAGACGGAGATATAGAAATTAGTGCATCAGATCTTCCAAGCGGTGCAAAACTGGTTAAAACAAAGGGAACATGGGCAAACAACGATTATGAATACTCTATAAACTGGACACCCTCTAAAGACCAGGCCAATAAAACCTATACAGTAAATTTGACAGGAAGTAGCAATATGGGCACTGCCACTGCATCAACTCAAATAAAGGTGGTTTTGTCAGAAAGTCCTGTTGTTCTTGATGATATACCCGACTATTCTACGTATGAAGGTCAGGAACTATCCTTCCCTCTTACTGTCCAAAATTATAATGCTGAAGACCTTGTGTTCTCTATGGATGGAAGTTTTGGAAAAGTAATAAATAACGCCTGGAATACTTCCGGTATCTATACAGTGAAGCCAGGAAAAAATGATGCAGGACTTCATACTGTCAAGTTTACAGTAAAGGATAAGCTTGGTAATACTTCAAGCAAAACTGCAAGAATAACTGTTCTCGCAAACAGTAAACCGGCGGTTCAGTTATCACCTATAGGCTCCGGCCCGGGAGGAAACAAGAATATATACAGGGTTAAAGCCGGTGAAACTCTGAAGCTTACCTTCAATGTTACTGATGCCGATGGTGACAAGGTTGAGATAAGCAAAAACCCTGAATTCCCAGGATATATCAATGGCAATGTATATTCCTATACCGTAGAAGATGAAATGGCAAAAAACTTCCCAGGTCCCAATGTGCTGACATTTGAAATAAAGGATCTTGCATCCGGTTCAAATCCATATTCCTATCCTAAATATAAAGGGGGTACTGCAAAGAAGGTACTGCTGGTGTACTTTGAGCCAAGAAGTGCAAGTTCAAACCATACGCCATGGGCAATGGCAGGTTCTCCACAGACTGTAAAGAGCAATCAAAAGGTAACACTCGATGGATCAGGTTCAGATGATACCGACAAAGATTCGATAAAATTCCAATGGAAACAGGTGAGCGGACCAACTGTTTCATTGTCTGATGCTTCAAGTGCCAAACCTACTTTTACTGCACCAAAAGTCAGCGAACCGACAGTTCTTAAGTTTTACCTTACTGTGACGGATCCGGGAGGGCTCAGTGACGTAGGCGTTGTCAGGGTTAAAGTCGATGACTCATCAACATCTGCATCCAATATTGGGGATGTTAACGGCGATTACCAAATAGACAGCACAGACTATGCAATTTTGAAGAGATGTATTCTCGGCACAATGACAACAACAAACGAAATTTCTGCAGCTGGTGATGTAAACAGTGATGGACAATTGGATTCTACAGACTATGCAATTTTGAAAAGATATATTCTTGGTACAATACAAACACTACGTTAAGGGAAGCGTAAAAAACTAACATTTATTAACATTCGCAAATGTTAATATAACAGATAATTCACAATTACTTTTAAATTATCATCTTTGAATTGACTATTGATAAAATGTGGAATTTATGCAAGCACCTCTTGCACAAATTCCACATTTGTTTTATTGAACATTTCAGCTGTCCATATAAATTAATCACGAAAATAATTCTACATCAAGAAAACTCGCTTCGCTCATTACTTTTCGTGATATTGCATTAAGGAAATTGAAGTGCGATGTAAAATCTTTATCGCATTCAATATAAATGGTTTATTATAAATTTAAATTGGAGGAGCATTTATAATGATAGAAGAAACTGTTTTTAATAGAAAAATTCCAAAAATCAAAGTGTACTTGTTACCATCTGCTTCGATATATTTAAGAGAACTCATGAAAAAAGAAAATATATTGGGAGTAGTTAAATTCAGTGACAATGAAAGGTACGATGAAATTGAAACGTTTGGCGGCAGCTTTCCTGTAGTTCATATAGCAATGAAAACATTCATGAAGGATGCCTATTACGAGGTGTGGACATCCGAGCATCCTGTCAACTATGGTAGCTGTGAATATCTTCAGTATGCATCTGACGGGTTTTACCAATTTCTAGCTATTAGCATGAAAGAGGAAGGCAGAGATTTACGTGAAATCGGTAAATCAGCTTATAATTTGATTTTTAAAACTATAAAGGAAAGTAAATGTCCTTATATCTCCAGAGTTTGGAATCACATTCCCAATGTTAATGAATATGCAGATGGTATGGAGAGGTACATCAAGTTCTGTCATGGAAGATCAGAATCTTTTCAGAAATATGGCAACATTTATCCTGCTGCAACCGGTATTGGGTGTCAGGGAGACAGCATATGCATTTATATGATATCAACAACAAAAAACATCAATACATACATTGAAAATCCAAATCAGACACCTGCCTACAAGTATCCGCCCAAATATGGAATAAAGCCTCCCAGCTTTTCGAGAGCAGCCTACACAGATAATTGCTCTGGAAAAGGAATATTGTATATTTCCGGTACTGCCAGTATTATAGGCCATGAGACAGTCCATACAGATGATATTGTAAAGCAGTGCGAGACAACAATAGATAATATCAGGGTTTTAATCTCCAATACAAATTTAAATAGTTATGGAATAAAAAATAGCTATATTCTTGAAAATGTAGATTGTATAAAGGTATATATCAGAAATGACGAAGACTTTGAGACTGTCCGAGATATTTGCTGCAAGGCTTTTTTGCCCGATAAATCAATAGCCTATTTAAAAGCAGATATTTGCAGAAATGATCTTCTTGTTGAAATAGAAGGCATTATTAATCAAACAGTTGACTGACTTATATATCATTGTTATTTATTGGTCATGGCATTCCAATAAAACCACATTTTACTTGAGGACATTTTCGGCCAGCAAATCATAATGGATGAAGACGACAATATAGTTAGCAATTACAGGCAGATGCTTCTTACAGCTTCTGGTTTAGGTATTGATGAAGTATATGAAAAGGTAGGTCAGCTTCGAAGTGTTGCTATTCCTGTTCATGTTGACAGGGATTCTTACAGTATAATTTCGAACCTCGGAATTGTTCCCGACTATTTAGGCATAAAGTATCTGGAAGTTTCGAAAAACTATAGTTTAAGTAAATTTAAAAAATAGCAATCCTAAGCTTTCAACCTATAAGTTTTTAAAGTCTTCTGACTCTCATAGGTTTGAGGATATACTTAAAATGGAAAGTAGTCTTGCTCTTGAGGAAATAAGTATAGACGGTCTTATTGAATTCTTGAAAAAGCAAAAGCTACTAGGCATCGAGAGCCTCGTAGCTTTTGTTCAAATTAAAGAAAATTATGGTGTTAATTGATTAGCAGCATCAACGGACAGATTTAAAACTATTCTAAAATGGATAGCGGGCAGTGTAATATCTGCTAAACTACCAGATTAATCTGACCATCTATCCTGACGTCCTTCCATTAGTTCTTCGTAACTTGGCAAGTTGATTGTAGGTTCCCATTCTTTTTTATAAGCTTTTTTTAGCTCCAAAGCAATCTTTTCGTAAGATAAGATAATCATTTGGAGGTCATTTAGATCTTCTTCAGTTCCAGAAGTTAGTAAGTCGTCATATTTTATTATCAAATCATCAACAGCTTGAATACATACAGAAAGGGCAGAAAGGGTAATTTCAGCCATTTTTATTCACCACCTTTTTCGATTTTTAGAGCTTTTTGTCTTTCTAAGGCATTCCTTCGTAAATCATCTAGTAAACGAAGAAAATCATTTTTGGTCATTCTATAGTTTGGGCTTATAGTATAATGTGTTGCGTTATAGCGTGCACTTTTTTGCATCTCTTGTGATAATAAGTCCTTCGGGTATATAAGTTCCTTTTGGTATACAAAAGTAGACCCATCTATCAAAGCCGAAAGCACCTTCTCTGTCGAAAAGAGATGTTCCACGACCGATAGCTGGGTATACGTACGTATCACCGTCTTCGTATTTTGTTTCTATATCAGGGCCTATTTTTTCTTTAATGCCACCCTTTCTTTTTCGTATACTTCCTTCAAATGTGGGATATAGA
>CAYPCH010000074.1:7940-18921 GCA_964409165.1 uncultured Oscillospiraceae bacterium
GGGATATAGATATGTATTTGCTTTTTTTATAATATCATATCTATATCTTGTTTTTCAATACTAAAATCAAAAAATTATCCAAAATAACACATATTTGCTTTATTCTCAAATAAAAGTCTAACATAATATTATCCTTTAGTATTGAACCTCCTGCACAAAACAAAAAATACCACCACAAACTTAAAGTTATAAGAATTTATCTGTGTATTCTTTAAAACCAGTCCTCATATTTTGGCATTTCATCATTAGAGGCTATTAATCCGGGCGAGGATAAGCAGACCTTTTGTTTGAGCGAAGCGAGTTAGGGGAGCCTAAGCTAAATTTACAGCCTGTATAAGCTCAAAACTTAAGTTTGCGTAATAATAATGTAATTGGCGTAACAGGGTATTAACAATATGAGTTTTATGTGTCAGATATAATTTATGCACCATGGATAACCTCAAAACTTCAATTCCTAACATTATTGAAGTAAAATCAAGGATGCTATTCATATCCGATAAATCCGCTTTATTGTCTTTCAAACATACTAAACAATGGGGTTTATCGGATTTTTCATAAACGCCTTTTTCAATAGCTAATTGACTGTCAACTACACCGACTTCGATAAGCTTTTCAATTTATTTCTTATCCATTTTCATCTCCCCAATATAAAGTATTTAAAAAGATAGTCCTTGTTCAGAAATATCTACAGTCATCCACGGAAATTCGTACACATTAACAATAAAATCATTCCCATAAAAGCCAGCATCTTCCCAATATTCCGTTGGAAGATATCCAGCTAATTTATCATCAAAATCTTTTATATTAAAAGTCCAGCTATCTTTTTCATTTAATTTGTGTGCATATGTTCTAATAACCTCGATAATTTTTCCTTTAGCATAATTATCAGTTCTTATAAGTTCCATTTCATTTTTAATTGTATTTATTAAATTTTCAATCTCTAGCTTTATTTCTTTATGATTGTTGCTGATAATACTCTTTAAACCATGGTGACAAAATATTTGAACTATAATAAAAAGTTAAATACAATTTAACTTTTTATCAAAAAATGATGTTTTTTATATTTTTCCACCTTTATACATCTAGCTTTCTTTATTTCTTCTTCGCAAATATAATAGCCAGAATAACCAGTACAACAATAAGGAAAATAAACAACCCACCCAAAATAACTATAAGTAAAGACACTATCCATTCCACCCCTTAAAATAATCTTGTATCCATTTTACCTCAAAAATCACAATAAACATACTACTTTATAATAAAATTACTCGCCTAGTACCCTTTTTGCTATTTCCCTAACCATATATTTTACTTTTTCTTCATCAATTGTTTTCAGTTCACCTTTCTCCAAAAGAATTCTTCCATCAACAATAACCGTGTCAACATCAGAGCCTTGTGCAGAATAAACAATTGCCGAAATAGGGTCATTGACCGGACACAAGTGGGGCTTATCTATGTCTATCATTATAATATCGGCTTTCATTCCCTCTTTTATCATTCCCGTTTCATCAGCAAAACCTAAAGCCTTTGCACCGTTTGTCGTAGCCATTCTAAGTATATCCTTCGCATTTACCACAAGCGGATTTCTATGTACCCCCTTATGAATCAAAGCCGCCAGATGAAGCTCTTCAAACATGTTAAGGTTATTATTGCTTGCCGCGCCATCCGTTCCCAGACATACATCAATGCCTCTTTCCATAAGCTCTGGAACTTTTGCAATTCCGCTACCAAGTTTCAAATTGCTTGCGGGATTGTGTGCAACACTTACACCCCGTTGTTTTAATATATTCATGTCGTTTTCCGACAAATGTACACAATGTGCCGCAATGATCGGGACATTAAAAATACCGGTTTCACAACAAATTTCAATAGAATTCATACCATATTTTCTTACGCTCTCTTCTATCTCATTCAAGGTTTCAAGAATGTGTATATGTATCCCCGTATTGAGTTCCCGGGCAATATCAGCAGATATTCTAAGTTTCTCTTCATCTAAAAGATATACCGAATGAACTTCAATATATACCTTTATCCTTCCATCTGCTCTGTTGTTCCAGTTTTTATAAAGTTCTATACACTTTGACGTTTCATCAATCAACTTTTCTCCGTTTACCTTATATGTGCTCTGTGACAGGTTCGCTCTGATTCCTGACTCTAGTACTGCCTTCACGACTTCTTCCATATAAAAGTACATATCGGCAAATGCAGTTGTGCCACTCTTAATCATTTCGGTAATTCCTAGCATAGCCCCCCAATAAACGTCCTCCGGCATAAGTTTTGCCTCTGCCGGAAATACATTATTAAAAAGCCATTCTTCCAAAGAAAGATCATTTGCAAAGTTTCGCAATACAGTCATCGCACTATGGGTATGAGCATTCACAAGTCCTGGCATTACAATTTTACCACTACCGTCAATAACTTTTTTAACTTTATACCCGTTAATATGCTCCTCATCTTTCCCAATAAGCTTTATAATACCGTCCTTTATTCCTATATGCGCTTTTTCTGGCTTGCTAATTCCATCACATGAAATTATATCTGCATTTTTAATTAATATATCCACAGTAAAAATCCCCCTCGTCTGTTAATGAAATCAAATTCTTAGTCTCTATAAATATTTTTACCTTTCAAAAGCATATTAAACAAAAATACTTTCAGCCCCAAAACAACACAAAACCTCTATCTTATATTGAATAGGATAAAGGTTTTACATAGCACTTCAATTTCACACATTCCTTAATGCAGCATCACGAAAATTAATTTTTTCAATGCATAATCATTTTATGTATAATCATTTTCGTGATTAATATAGATGAGATTGAGGTTATTTTATTATACTCTTTGTATAGCAAAATTCTCATTATACCTAAGATAGAACTCTTCCATAGTATACTTGTGGCTTTGTCCACCCATATGCTCTACCGCATACACCGCTGAAACACTGGCAAGCCTACCCATTTCCTCTATCGAAGCATCTTCAAAATAGCCTTTGAGAAGACCTGCCCTATAAGCATCGCCAGCACCTGTAGGATCTTCCACTCTTTTAGGTGTGGCAGCCGGAACATGAACCTTTTCTTCCCACGTTCTTAGTATGGAACCCTTTTCTCCAAGGGTTTCTACAATAAGATCCACGCTATGCAGGATTTCCTTTTTCGTAACACCTGTTTTCTGCTGCATAAGATCCATTTCATATTCATTAAATACAGCAATTTTAGCCCCGGTTATTCCTTTTAAAAGGTCAGAACCTGAAAGCCTGGGTATTTGCATACCGGCATCAAAAAGATATTCTATTCCCAACTCCTGACATTCCATAGCCCATTTTATCATAGCCTCTGGCTCGGTTGGAGCTATAACAACCATAGAAATATCGCTGAAATCTATACCTTTCAAAGTAATCTCAGTGTCTCTGGCCATTGCACCCGGATAAAAACCGGTAATCTGGTTGTTGGACTTGTCGGTTGTAATAAAGCAGGACGCTGTGAAATCATCATCAACAACCCTTGTGTATTCTGTACTTACACCATTTGCGTTAAGCCAATCCCTGTACTGGTGAAAATCCTGACCCGCTGTGCCTAATACGACAGGTTCAAGTCCCACTAATGCCAGATTATAGGCTATATTGGGGGCTGTGCCTCCTCTGAGCTTCTTTAAACTATTAACAAGAAAACTAACATTCAATGAATCAATTTTTTCCGGAAGAATCTGCTCTTTAAAAAATCCCGGAAACTCCATTATGTGATCGTAAGCAATAGACCCACAAACTAAAACCTTTGACATATTCACCACTCCTCAAAACACATTCTATATAGTTATCACTTATGCTTCACAGCAGTAAGCAAAAATACACTGACATTATCTTTTTTATCTTTTATGCCTTTTATGTCTTTTATGTCTTTATTTACAATATTTATTTCATTAAATCCGCTTTGTAAAAACCACTTTTTTACTTCATCAGGATTAAAACCCGGCCAAACATCATGCATTTTTTCCTTAAGCTCCATATTGCTATGCTCTTTGTAATCAGCCAGAAAAACCATTCCTCCTGCTTTCAGTACCCTGCCCATCTCCTTAATGGCTTCAAACGGCTCTTCAATGTGATGCAGGTACATATTTGTACATACAAAGTCCACAGCATTATCTTTGATAGGAATATTCCTTCCATCGCTCTCAATTGCCTGAATATTCCTTATTCCGCTTTTTAACGCATTGTTCTTAAGCTCCTTAAGCATCTCCCGGGAAATGTCCACAGCAATTACTTTCTTGACATAATTCGCAACTGTAACAGAAATATAACCGTTTCCCGAGCCCAAATCTATTATTGTCATGTTCTTTTTCAGAATATTTAAGCCAACAAGGTAATCTTTAATTGATTCGTCGTAATAATCCTTACGGATCTCCTCCCATACCGGTGCCACTTCATTAAAATATTCTTTTGTGTCGCCCTCACTTGATGAATAAACCTGAGAATCTCCCGATGACAACCAATCGATAAGTGCCTTCCTGCTGAATCTCCATTCCCTGCCTATCTTCCTTCCGGGTACCTTTTCCTCTTTGAGGAGTTTTATAAAAGTCTTAATGCTTACACTAAAAAGCTCTGCCGCCTCTTCCATAGTAAGTATTTCCTTTTCCATTATGTACACCTCGTTAAGCCTTTATTTTCATAAATAACAGTATATATTAACCATTCTGATTTATCAACTTTTATTTTCTTTTAAAAATCCGAAACAAACTTCTTAACCAAGGCTGTCAAATTCCTTCCTGCAACGCCCGCTGTTTTCATAACCTCTTCATGATTTAACGGCTGGTCAAGAATACCTGCCGCCATATTTGTAATACATGAAATTCCTAATACATTAACCCCTGCATGTCTTGCAGCAATCACCTCCGGAACAGTAGACATTCCTACTGCATCAGCTCCTAAAATACCAAGCACCCTTATTTCCGAAGGTGTTTCGTACATAGGACCCTGGGCAAATGCATAAACCCCCTCCTTAAGGCTTATACCCTTCTTATTGGCAATTTCTTTGCATCTTTCCATCATATTTCTGTTGTAAGCCTCAGTCATGTCCGGGAATCTCAGCCCAATTTCACTTATGTTTTTTCCCCTTAAAGGCGACGGAGCAAACAAGCTTATATGGTCTTTTATTATCATAAGTTCACCAGGTCTAAATGTTTTATTTATCCCCCCTGCTGCATTTGTAACAATAAGCCTTGATATCCCCAAAAGTTTAAAAACCCTTATGGCAAAAACAACCTGGGAAATATCATAGCCCTCATAATAGTGAAAGCGCCCCTTCATAGCAATCACAGGATTTGCGCCAAGCCTTCCACATACCAATTTCCCCTCATGCCCTTCAACTGTAGTCACTGGAAAATTTGGTATTTCATCATATTTTATCTCAACAGGGTTTTCAATGTCGTCTACAAGAGAACCAAGCCCTGAGCCCAGAACAATCGCAATCTCTGGTGATTCCTTAATACTCCTTTTAATATAGTCTGCTGTTTCCTTAAGCTTTACATAAATGTTATCCATGATGAACCTCCTCGTTAGAATACAAGTTATCTCTATTATTGTATAAAATAATAAACTTTAATCATTTCAAAAAGAAGTAATTAAACCAAGGATGTACCTCCTCATTAATGCATAGTCAGTTGAATTAACTGATTTATCCCTATTTACATCTGCTGCTTTGAGACTGGCCTCTGAATTCAAATCAATAGTACCTAGTAAATACCTTTTCATGATTGCATAGTCGGTTGAGTCAATGCTTCCACTGCCGTTCAAGTCTCCGGCAGTATAACTTATCTCGATTGTTTTAACAGGTTCAATCCCGTATTTGAGAACCCCATTTACATAAGCAGTAATTTTGTTGTTATCTCCAAGATTACTTGCTATTTTAGAATCGAAAGAATAGTCGTTTTCCTTGTCATACTCCGATTCACTTTCAATTCTGAAAGGTATATCTCCGCTAGCTACGCCCGGTACCAGTTTACCTGCATCTTTAGTAAATGAAATCTCACAATATGTGTCTGCATCAGATACAGCATTATCAATAGCTGAAATTGTGCCGGTTATCTTTTCTGCTCCTATAGCTGAATATTCGCAGGTGAAAGAATTCTGAGAATTACCATCGCTAGTAAACCAATAACGAACCTTTATGTCGGATAAATTTACCGGAACAGTACCGTTATTTATAATACTTATTGTAGCCCTAATGGTGTTTTTAGTATCTGCCCCACACTTATACAATACCTTAACTGAAGTATCTTTATCCGGAGTTGCATTAGGGTCAGGGGTCGGAGCAGGAGTCGATTCCAGTTTCGGAGGTTCTTCACCGTATACCTTAACTCCGTTGAGAAATACCGGCACATTGCTATTTACCTTATAGGTGCTTGTAACATTCTTCATGCTCCAATCATTAGAAGTATCCCAATGGGTTACATAATTTGAATCCTGCTTCGATGACAACGAAATCTGAAGTTCCCTATCTCCATATATTTCCCTGCCGCTCCAGTCAAATTCGTAATAGTATGTACCGGCATCATCCCATTTAAAAGGTCCTGAATATTGAACCGGCAAATCCTGCACAGATATCTGCTCGTCATATGCAATGAAGAATTCCAAATCATCTATGCTCTGTTTATTATCGAGCAATTCACTAATATTAAAGAAGTATCTTATCTTCAATCCTGTTTCATAATGAGGCGGCTGGCTTGATTCATTATGTAGCTTTAAAACAATCTGTGTAGAATTCTCAGTTTCCCTTTCTATACGCGCCTCACAGTAATAATCGTCTGTTCTGGGTTCTTTGTGTGGGAAATCAGGTATAATCTGATGACCTTCCCCGTAATATTCATACAATCCCGCACAGGCTCCCACAAATGCAGCATTATAGTCAATGGCAACTTCATTGTAAACAAAGTCGGTGGTTACATCCTGATGATAATCTTCCTTATCAGGTCCGCCTACAAGGGCTCCCCACAAAATATGCCTATGCTCCGGCGGGTCTAACATGCTTAATGTTTTTGAGCCGTGTGCGGCTCTATGATGTGGATGCTTTGCAAAAGGTAGCCCTTTCTCATAACCGTAGCCAACTATATATGAATATCCCATCGGATTTCTACCCATAATATATTCCATCTGCCCCTTGGCCCATTCACCAAAATCGGTCCTGTCAGGGTGATTTTTCATGTATACAAGTGCACATAATTGGGCAGCTGCATTGTAACGGGCAGAGCCCCAGCCATTAATCATAGTGTAGCCAGCAGGAGATGTTGTAGTGTAACCATGATCGTCAGCTTCTTTATGTTGTGCTACGCCACCTGATAAATACTCTATGTTCCAGCGTGCGATATAATCAAATCTTTCATCCTCTGGAAGCAATTCGTTCAGTACTATAAACACACCACCCCATACAGCATCCCAACAGTGAACCCACGTATTATACCATTTATTGGTGTTAAAAGTATCCGGTATTATCTTTTTAATGTATCCCGTATAATTTCCTTCGCTGTCAACGGAATCTATATCATTTATATAATCCTTATTGCCTGTACAAGCATAAAGCCACACTGCTGCCCAAGCCAGTTCATCTTCGTAGTAAGCCGAAGTATAGTAACCGTCGCCTAACGACATACCCCTGTATTTGTTTGCAAAGTCATACTGCGCTTTTGCTACAGCGAGGCACTTTTCAGCATACTCTGGATCAGATTCCTTAAAATTTAAATAAGAAATGGAAAGTGCCGCAGAAGTACTGGCGCACACATCAGTTCCGGGGGTTTCAGCGGTGGCAAAATCAGCAGGTCTCGGAATGGACTCAGGATACAATTCCGGCGGTCCCCAGTAGGAATGGTCGAGGTCACCTTCGCCCACCATGTAGCAGAATGCAATAAGATTTCCATCTTCATCTAGAAAGGAACACCGTAAAAATGTATCTGTAAAGTATTTTAAAATTTCTATCATATGCTCTTCTTGTCCTGATTTCTTAAAGGCATCCCTGAATTCATAGAAGCCCCATCCCAGCGTTCCTGCCGTATAGCTCTGAGGAAGACCAAACCGTACATGGTCTCCTGCATCGTGAAATCCTCCGTGTACATCTACTGTTCCATCTCCGTCAGGGTCTAGTATGCCTTTATACTTTTCTATAAAGTCTGCAGAAAGCGAAGTATTTGTAAGCGGAATCTTCATATCCCCCTCGTGACAATCGCCTCTCCATTCAATCCTCCCACCTGTAATACCTGGTCCACACTTTTCAGCATCATAAAAATAAATCGATTTCTGCAAAGCTTCTGCAAAATTGAAGTGATTATAATTCTCCCAGCCTACAGCAGGCTTAAAATCCTCTTTTGAAGGTGGTTTTTCTGCAAACACTGCACTTGAAGCAAAAAACTGACTGGCAACAAGTATAACAGCCAAAAAGATTGACAGTCTAGCCTGTACTTCGACATAACCTCTTTTTTTTTCTTTCTGAACATTATACATCTATCAGCTACCTCCCCAAAATAGTATTCCTCCAAAAGTGCAGTTATCTCTATCCCTCTGCAGGAAACGTTGTGATAGTGCCCAGTAAATAACGTTTTATCAGGGCATAGTCTGTTGAATTTACACTACCGTTGCCGTCTACATCTCCGGCCTTTATGCCATTTTTATCAGGGAATTCTTCTATTAAACCCAGCAAGTATTTCTTTACAAATGCATAATCAGTTGAGTTAACCAGACTATCACCATTTACATCTCCATATGTAAACTCTGAAGGTTTTGGGGTTGGTGTAACTATCGGAACTTCAGGTCCATTTCCTGCAGGATCTTTTCCTGAAACCTGCACACCATCTTTGTATATGGGGATATTTTCCAATTCTTCATATGTATCTCCTAATCCTTTATAGGAAAAATCATTTGAAGAATCCCATAGTTCGTTTTCATAATAGTATACTGCAAACTGTACATAAGTTCTCGCATATACAGGTTCCGGGAAAGTTATTTCTACATAATAAATATTTTTATCTTCATCCCAAGGCTTAAGTGAAGACATCTCAGCATTGGCAGGCGAATAATACACTTTTGTAATAAATTTTGACAAATCAATATCAGCAGAAGCATACTCCGACAAGTCTATAAAATACTTGCAGGATAAACCTGGCTCATATTGCAGAGGAGATGTCAAAACATTATACATGTTGAGGTCAACAGTTATACCTGTAGAATCTTCCTCGTATACTTTAGCTTCTGAATAATATAGAGGCGGTTCACCTTCAATGCCTGGAGTATCTTCTGGCATCTGATCTTTTCCAAAATATTTGGACATGCCGGCCAGTGCACCAACTAATCCTGCATTGTAATCCAATCCGGTTTCAGAATAAACATACTCATCTACAATGTCATGATATTCATCGTTCATATCGGCTCCTCCTACAAGAGCACCATACAAGATATGCCTCTGAGGGCTTGTTTTCTTCTCATCGGCAGGAGGTCCTTCAAGTCGTCCGCTTGAGGCTCTATGGTGAGGAAACATAGGATAATTGTCTCCAAAACCAACTACATAAGACATGTTATTTGGATTATCTCCAAGAATATAGTCCATCTGGTTCTTTGCAAATTCAAGACAACTCTCATCACCAGTATATTTATAGTAAACAAGCTGAACCATACTGTCTGCTGCAGGATACTTGCAAACACCCCAACTATCCAAGTACTTCAGTCCTCCGGGAGTGGATTTCAATCTATTCTGCCAGTAATCCATATGGTCTTCAGCAATTTCTTTATACAAAGGGTTGGGCGAAAGCGTAGCAAGCTTAGTAAATACACCTGTCATAACATAATCCCAACACTGTGTCCAATAGTCATTAAACGAGTTTCCGTCGGTAATTCCCTTCTCTGCCATAAGCTTATCTACATTTTTCATGTATGTGTCGTCATCTGTTGCAACATAAAGCCATATAGATCCCCACATAAGCTCATCCAAGTAAGTTCTTGGAAGATAATAGCTTTGTGCCTTACTGTCTCCCCTATAGGTCATACCAAATGTATATATGTCTTTTGCGTAAGCCAGACATTTATCTGCATATTCAGAGTCCCTATCCTTATAATTCAAATACATAAGGGCCAATGCCGCAGCTGTATCACCAGCCACATCTGAGCCCGGGTTTTCAGGAGTTGCAACATAATACGTAGGTCTGTCGTTTGTCTGGAGCTCCGGTGGTCCCCAATATTGATGGTCTACATCACCGTCGCCGCATTGGTAGTAAAATGTGTTCTTATCCGGAAAGCACTTTATAAAATAGTCGCAAAAGTGCTTCAAAATATTCAGCATATATTCATCCTGTCCCTTTTCAATGAAAACATCCGAAAATTCGTAGTAAGCCCATGCAAGAGTAGAAGCTGAAGCACACTGAGGCAAACCGAACTTAACATGGTCTCCGCAGTCATGGAATCCTCCTGTCAAGTCAAGTCCCACATCTTTTCCATCATCCACATGACAGGGTCCGCGCCATTTTATCCTGTTATCCCCTGCATCAGGACCACACCAGTTTGCTTCATAGAAGAGAATTGATTTGGCAAACGCATCAACATAGTTGAACTTTGCTTCCTCTGCCGCAAATGACTGCGGAATTATGCTTGCCAGACAAACGGCAATCAAGACCAGAACACTTATCCTTTTCATATTAACCCCCCTGATAAATACAATATTTTTATACCGACTTTATTAAAAGACTGGTCATTATACAAAATAATTTGTTTTTTAATTTTTTGTACTTACCATATATATCTATAGTACTACAATTTTGAAAAAAAATAAAGAAATGCTTTAGCTCAAGAGTTTTGTGATGTATTACTACTCCAAAGTACTTTTTGTGTTCAGATATATTATTCTTTATTCTATACTTATTTTTTTTAAGAAATAAAATAAAGCACCGGATTTCTCCGTGTGCTATTTTGAAAGTAGGGAAAGGATTGGTTAATGGTGTTTTTGCATCTCCAAAG
>CAYPCH010000075.1:0-18647 GCA_964409165.1 uncultured Oscillospiraceae bacterium
AAAATATACCTTGACAGATTGTGTTCATTTATGGTACTATTTTATTAATTGTGCCCGATAAAGTGTTGTTGTATTATACCGTTCGGATACTCTGACAGAATAAAATTTTAATGAATCGGAAAGGAGGGTTACAATGTATATATTCAGAAGCTTAAGGCTTGAACAAGTTAATACGGAATCAGGATTTTCATATAAACCAGGTATGGATTTGTGTATACATTGGCTTGATTCTCTGTTTTCTGAATGCAAGAGTCGGTTGTTCCCTTAGAAAGCGTATAAGGGTTTTACAATAAAAGCATTTATAAAGAGAGTGATTAAGTCCGTTAAGGGGATATAATCACTCTCTTATTTTATATAAAAAACAAAGTAGGTGACAAAATGAGATTTTTTAATTCAATGCAAAAAAACATGAGTTTTGCAGATGTAGTAGCAAGTATCAAATACTTTATCCGTGTAAACCCGGACTGTAAATATCGGCTTGCGGTAGGAACTGATTCGCAGGTAAAGGGAAGGTATACTTGTTTTGCAACTGGTATACACGTACACAGAGTAGGTCAGGGTGCATGGTGTTGTGTTAGTAAAATGGTAGAGAACAGGCAATATAAAAACCTTAAGGAAAAAATTTCGAAGGAAACTTCAATAACATATGAATTAGTGCATATGCTAAATGAACAACTGATTGATGTATTATGTGATTTTACTGTAAAGCACAAGAATTTCGATTGTAAGCTGGAGGCTCATATAGATGTGGGAACAAAAGGAGAGACTCGCAAGCTTATAAGAGAAATGGTCGGATACTTTGAAGGTATGGGCGTTGATGCAATAATAAAGCCTGACTCATTTGTAGCAAGCAGCTATGCAAACAGGTACAGCAAAAGTATTTCAAAGAATTTGAGCAGAAAGGCTGTATAATTTTTAATAATTTATGGAACATAATCAACAGGAAGGATGATGTTATATGACTATTTTAAAAGTGACACCTGTGAGAAATGTATTAATCGGTAAGCGTTGCTTTAAAAGTGATAGAACTGATATGTTTTTTAGCAAGGTTGTTGGTGAGAATTCAAAGGTTGATGTTTATGATGTTTCAGATAGGAAGCAGAAGGAGCTTGCAGTATCTGACATAAACAAAAGAAATCACAGAATGATAATAAATGGAAAGAAATATTTCATCTGCTCAATAAATGCGGGTTGAAGTAAGGACAGATGATGAAGTGCGGTAAATATCTTACCGCACTTCATTTTAGTTAGGTCTCTTGGAGTGAATTGAAATCCGGCAAAAGGGGAGGGACTCAATGTCCCGAAGTGTTTTTTTATAGGTCTAGCATTAGTATTGACATAACATGATAATCTGATGTAAAATATTTTTATAAGCAATATTCTATTGCTATAACTTCTGTCAAATCGCATAATATTTCCTTCAATAATAAAGCAAACCATAATTAAGGTCTATATTGATTAAAGAGCTACATTTTTTGGTTTTTTAGATTCCCTTAGAAGAATACTGATACATTCATAACCTACCGTTTTGTGACAAAAAGATACTCTAATATAAAAAGCACAAATAGCCGAAGTATAACTTAGAGCAGTTGCAAATCTTTGAGGGCAGGTATTACCTATGAAAAAACAGGATAAACGATTGAAGGACAGCATTTATAGTAAGGGTAATCATAAAGCAAGTATCAGAGACCGGTTAAAGAAATTTTATGGTAACCTGGTTCGTCTGGTGGACTTTATAGAAGGCAACTCTTTTATAACGAAGTTTTTGAGAAGTTCAAAAATAAGAACCCGGTTGATAGTCTCATTTCTTGCACTGTCAATATTACCGTTGACAGTAATGGGGATATATTCTATGTGGTTGTCAAGTACCACCCTGGATTCTAAAATAAGAACATATTCAAAAGAAGCAATAGAACAAGTGGGTATAAAGATTGAGGACGAATTAAAAAAATATGACAATTATACTACTGAGCTTACATTGAGTGATGAAATGCAGACGAAAATTGAACAGTCATTATCAGAGAATGCATTTGAAAGCTACCAAGCATCAAGTGACTTGTACAATAAAATGCTTGTAAAATTTACTCCCATAGAATCCGTTTCCTTTGCCATGTTCATGCTTCCGAGCGGGAGGAATATACATTATAAGGATATAAATGATTTAAGCCATAATCCAACTGAAACCGATAAAAATATTAAAAATATTAAAAGACTTGTTGAAAATAATGATTTCAAATGGACAGCGGAAGTTCTTGATTCTGTACCCCGTTTGTTTTGTGTAAGGAAAATCAAAGGAATAAGATGGAGCAGGGACTTAGGTTATATAGTTATAGGTATGGACAATTCTCGATTTATAGAGCTTTATAAAAATATAAATATCGGTGAAGGGGCAGAATTGCTTATTATTGATTCTGAAGGTAAAGTCATATCAAGTCCAAATGAAAATGAGGTAGGGCAGTTTTATTATGAAAATGGTCTTATTGATGAAATTGTACAGCATGAAGAGGATACATTTGAATCTGATAATTATGAAAATGGTAATAAAGTAGGAACTTTTGATTATGATGGCAATATGATTTTATATAAGAAGATTCAGGGCTCTGACTGGTATATGACAACGAAGATACCCCTTTCATATATCTACACTGAACGAAACAGTATACGGTCTTCTCTTATAATATTTATTGCAGTATGTTTTGTATTGTCAATACTTTTATCGTATACTATTTCCGGCAGCATATCAAAACCACTTGGTAAGATTGTTTATATGATCCAGGAAGCTAAAAACGGGAATCTCGCTATTGATATCAAGGATAATAACAAGGATGAAATAGCAGTTGTTATAAGAAATTTCAACGAGATGGCCGCAAATATAAGAATGCTCATTGAACAGGTTCGTTATCTGGCTGTGGAGAACATTTTAAAAAGCTCAGAGGTTATTGCTGATTCTTCAAAGCAGTCCCACATGTCATCAGAGCAAATATCATTTGCAGTTCAGGAAGTTGCTGAAGGTGCTTCAAAGCAGGTTCAAGAGATCCATAATACTGAAGCTTCAATGAACCTGCTTGTTGATAGTTTCAACGAGGTTGAGAATACAATGGGGGCTGTATTGGAGATGGTTTACGATACAAAAGAAATCAGCGACCGTTCTTTGGATACCGTTAAACATCTAAATGACAAGGCTGATGAAACAAGTGCAGCATCTAAAGAAGTAATAGAGGACATTGTAGAATTGAATGAGTATATGGGTCAAATAAGAAAAATAGTCGAGTTGATAGTTGGAATTTCCAATCAAACAAAACTTCTTGCACTGAATGCATCAATTGAGGCAGCTAAAGCAGGTGAAGCAGGTAAAGGGTTCGGAGTGGTTGCAAGTGAGGTCAAAAAGCTTGCACATCGCTCCAAAGAAGCATCTGTTTCTATAAATTCCATTATAAGCTCTATCCTGCAAAAAACAGAGAAAACCGTTGATACTGCATATAGAGCAAACAGTATTATTGACGTCCAGATGGATGCGGTTAGAGAAACTGACAGTACTTTCCGGAAGATATGCAACGCTATGTCAGGAATATCACAGCATGTAGACAGCGTATCTGATTCACTTGACAAAGCATTGGAGTCTAAGGATAAGGCGGTATATTCAATTGAAAGAATATCTGCGCTTGCAGATCAGGCGGCTCTATCAGCTGAAGAAGCAGCTGCAAGTACAGAAGAACAAATATACAGTGCAGAAGAACTTTCTCTTTTCTCATCGAAGTTCAACGATATGGCACATAAGCTTGGAGAAGCAGTAGATAAGTTTAAACTTAAGTAACAATGCCCTGTAGCCACATATCTGTTGGTATCAAATAAGGCTTGAAGTGAAAAAGGAGCGTAAGTTGTATTTTAAACTTGACAAGTAGAAGGATCTTACGACAGATAACACAATTTACCCATGAGACAAGGAGGTTAAACCTATGAATAAGACTTTTATAAAAGTGCTTTGTTTTGTATTAGCTGTAACATTTTTGTTTTTTACAATTGCAGGCTGTAGCCAAGGAGAAGCAAAAGAAGAAATGGGGAAAAACAATGAAAATTTAGAACAAGGCACAAAAAAAGCTACTCATCGTGTAGAGCTGAAAGTGGCTGTTTTTGATAGAGGAATTGATGGATACATTCCGAATAATAATTTTCAAACCCAATGGATACAGGAGAAATTTGGTGACCCGAACAATATAAAAGTTACATTTGTACCTATACCCAGATGGCAGGAGGCTGAAAGATTAAATGTGCTTATGGCGGCAAATCAGGCTCCGGATATCTGTTTTACATATGATGGGCAGTCAGTGGTAAATTATGTCAAGAATGGTTCTCTTACCGAACTAAACAGTTTGCTGGATCAATACGCACCTAATCTTAAGCAATATTTTGGAGAGGAGTTGCTGAGCTACGGAAGGTGGGATGGTGTACAGTACACTCTCCATGCGAAAAGGATAAATCGGGCGGCCATAGCGACTTTTATAAGAAAAGACTGGCTGGATGCAGTCAATATGCCCATACCTCAAACTACAGAAGAATTCTACCAAACCTTAAAGGCTTTTAAGGAACAGGATCCAGGGGGTCTTGGAGACAGTGGGGCACCATTTTCATTTTTTGTAGATGCGAAAAACATCACATGGACTGTGCATACCTTACTGAACAGTTTTATCGAGGAAATCACGGAGGAAGAGAGGAGTACACTTCCAAATTGGTTGCTACCGGGATACAAGGAAGGCGTAAGGTTTTTGAATAAACTATATAACGAAGGACTTATAAGCAAAAAAATTACCAATGACCTGGACGGTACACAATATACACAGGAAATAACCGCAGGCAGGATAGGAGTTTTTATAAACGGGTATGACTTGCCGTATAGGGCATCGGGTGGAATGGCAAGATATATAAAGGCGAATGTTGCGGGGGCTGAATTGATACCCATTGATCCTTTTACAAACTATGAAGGGAAACACCCTAAAATGATATATAATCCGAACGGAGTATCCATAATGATACCAAAAGCGAGTGCAAGAGCCGTTGAGGCAATGAAATACCTTGAGTGGATGTCAAACCCCGATGTTATTTTCTTTTTGCAGAATGGAGAAGAGGGTATTCACTACAAAGAAAAAAAGGATGGTATACCTGTTGGAATCGTACCTATGGATCAGGTTCCTGCCGAAAAGAAAGCAAACTTTTTAGATCTGGCTTTTATTGTTAACGGAAAAGATTTTGGCAGTCAAGAAAAGAATATGGAAGCAGATTCACTTTCTTACCCCGAATTTGAAGAATTGTACAAACAAGCGTATAGAATTGCCATGACCGATGGCGTTTCTCCAGCAAGGTTTGACAATACTACAGAAGCAAGTGCGAAATTTGGCAAGGTTCTTGAGGGAAAGGGTGTAGAAATATTCCTTAAATCCATAACCTGCAGTCCTGAAGAATTTGATAAGACCTATGATACTTTGCTAGATGAATATTTAAAATCTGGAGGACAGGAAATAATCAACGAGAAAATAGAATTATACAGATTATCAAAAGAAGAGTAAGAATGATATGGAAGTTTAGTTGAATAGAATGTGTAATTTTACATGATGGAGACAGGAGAATTTGGTATAATCCTGTCTCTTTTTATTAGGACCATTTCCTGAAAGGAAATCCGGCAAAACTCCCATACCTTCGATGGGTACGGGAGTTTATTCCTTAGAAAAGGTGAAATATCTTGGTATCGTGTAAATATTGATAAATAAAAATTTATATGATATATTTTCTATGTTCAAGGAATATATACATTTAGGAAAATTACACGTTACAAGGTTAACATTTTGGGATTCATACAAATTAAAGGAGGTAGGCATTTTGTCAAATTCTTATCTTGATATGGGCTATAAGGGGAAAAATTCGTGGTGGAGATATATTGCAGCGATTGCTGTGATATTGTCTTTCTGGCTTTTAATAGGGACTATGCTTTATGTACCCATTATTCTATACGTTATGTTTGACGGAAACCCTGAAACTGCTATTGATTTAGAAACTGCAAGGGTTAGCGGTATTGATCCTTTAGTTGATTATTTATTCTTAAATCTTACAATTGTTTGTCTATTTGTTGGGGTTTTCATAGCTATAAAGTTTATTCATGGCAGGAGTTTAAAGACTCTTATAACACCTAAGAGTAAAATAAACTGGAGGAAGGTATTTATAGGATTTTCAGTTTACGGGTTATTGGTGCTTTTAACTACAATAGCTGATTACTTTGCTGAACCGGGGGCTTATAGTTACAGCTTTAATGCAGCAAAGTTTTTTATTGGTTTGCCGATTATCCTGTTGCTTACGCCAATTCAGACAACTGCAGAGGAGTTGTTTTTTAGGGGGTACATACTGCAGAATTTTTCAAAGATAATAAAAAAGCCTGTAATACTTTCTGCTATATCTGCGGTTATTTTTACGGCCCCGCATCTTACAAATCCTGAGGTTTTTAAATCAAATGAGATGGGGCTTCTTGAGTCTTTCAGCGGTGTTGCATACTACTTTATTATTGGGTATCTTCTGGCGATTATTACAATAAAGACGAATTCTCTTGAAGTGGCCATGGGGGTACATGCAGTAAACAACCTTTTTGGAGCATTAGTGGTTGGTTATTCAGATTCGATATTCCAAACAAACACAATTTTTCATACAACCAGATTCGAGCCAGTTTTTAACTTGGTGGCCATTATAATAACTTCCGTTATATTTTATTATGTTACTTTATGGTTTGTAAAAGACAGGAACACAGCGGGAGAAAGTTTAGAAATTGTAGATGGAGAACATGGAAAGAGTGACACTGATTTATAAATATAGAAAAGTTGTTTATGAAATGTGAAAGCTTAAAAAGAAAACAGGAGTGTTTTCTTTTTAAGCTTTTGCTTATATTAGTCTCGAAAATGATTCTACATAATAAGAATATGGCATCCCCAAAATTGTCCATAAAGTGAATTTATATGATAGAATATACTAATAAAATATATAGTGAGATTAGAAAGTGAAGTGAGAAATGTGCCGATAATTGGAATTGATTTAGGTACCACATACAGTCTGGTATCATGTTATGTTGATAATGAATGTATTATTATACCTAATGCTGAGGGCGAACGTTTGACGCCTTCTGTGGTAAGTGTTTTTGAAAATGGAGATGTAATAGTCGGAAGAGCTGCAAAAGAAAGATTTACTACGTACCCTAAGGTCACGGCAGCGGCATTTAAAAGGTATATGGGTACAAACAAAAAGTATAGCTTGGGAAAATATAGTTTTACACCTACGGAACTATCGTCTTTTATTATTAAGTCTCTAAAGGCTGATGCAGAGGCATTTCTTAAATGTAAAATAAGTGAAGCGGTTATCAGTGTGCCTGCGTATTTCAATGATGAGCAGAGGCGTGCCACAAAATATGCTGGTGAATTGGCTGGACTTAGAGTAGAACGCCTTATAAATGAACCTACTGCAGCAGCAGTTGCATATGGATTGCACCAGGAAGAGGAAGAGAGGAAGTTTCTTGTATTTGACCTTGGAGGAGGAACTTTTGACATTTCGATTCTTGATTTGTTTGGTGAGCTGATGGAAGTAAGAGCAGTGGCAGGGGATAATTTTCTTGGTGGTGAAGATTTTGATGAGTGCATTATAAATTGCTTTCTTGAACGATTTAACTTAAAAACAGACTCGTTTGATTTGAAAATATTAAACACCATTAAGAAACAAGCGGAGAAATGTAAAATAATATTGTCGGAGAACGACGAAGCTGAAATGAATTGTATAATTAACAATAAAAGTTATAGTTTGAGCATAACAAACGAAGAGCTCGAGTCTATGACCAGTAAACTGTTGTTAAGACTTAAAAAGCCTATACTGAGGGCTTTGAGAGATTCTTCAATTAGTTACGATGATATTGACGATATAATCTTGGTTGGAGGATCAACAAAAATGCCGATAATTCGTTCTTTTAATGCAAAAGCATTCGGAAGGCTACCTTTGTGTCATCTGAACCCGGATGAGGTTGTAGCATTAGGAGCAGGAGTATATGCCGCAATGAAGGAGCGGAATGAGAATTTAAGAGAGAATGTATTGACTGACGTATGCCCGTATACTTTAGGTGTTGACATAGCAGTAGATAATGGTTACGGTGAACTGGAACCAGGACGGTTTTTACCGATTATTGAAAGAAATACTACAATTCCTTATAGCAAGGTAGAAAAGCTATACAATGCTTACGATTTTCAAAATAAGATATGTGTGGGTATATATCAGGGGGAAAGTCGGCTTGTGGAAAACAATATTAAACTTGGTGAGGTAGTTATAAATATACCTTCTGCTTTAAAAGGCCAATCAGCAATTGATGTTAGGTTTACATATGATATTAATGGAATTCTCGAGGTTGAGGTTATATCAATTGAAACGGGTGAGAAAAAAAGACAGGTTCTGATAAATAGCAGTACCAAAATGACTGGGGAACAAATTGAAAACCGTTTAAAAGAGCTTGAAAAAATAAAAATTCATCCGCGGGAAGATTCAAAAAATCAGTACCTTATAGCCAAAGGTGAAAGGCTTTATGAGGAAACTCTTTCTGATCTGAGATATCGTATTGCCAATGCACTTGAGAATTTTGAATCGGTGCTCAACAGGCAGAATCCGGCTGAAATAAAATGTGAAGCAGAAAGGTTTGAAGAGTTTCTAAACAATATAGAAGATGCGGAGATATAAAATGAGCATATGGGAAGTATTGAATATCAATGAAACCACTGATAAGAGGGAGATCAAAAAAGCTTATGTAAGATTGCTTAAGGAGAACCATCCGGAGGATAACCAAGAAGGGTTTATTAAGCTAAGGGAAGCTTATGAGCATGCTTTAAGTTTTGCGGATTCTGTGAGCCGAGCAAGTTTATCGGTAAAGTCAGACGATAATATGTTAATTGATATGAAGTTACAGAATGAAGTTTTAGCAAGTCAAAAGGATGAAGAAGAAATAGTTGAGGCTAAGAAAATTAATATTGAATGGAAATATAATCATTTTGACCATAAAACAGAAATTGAGAATGTCTTCAGACTATTGACTTCATTATACGGAGATATTTTCAAAAGAAGAAATATAGAAAGCTGGCGTAAGCTGTTTTTAAATATATCCTTAAATGAATATCAGCAGTTATGCCGTAACGCATACCTTTTTTTCAATGACAATTTCCACTTGACACACGATATATGGCAATTGCTAAACGATGAGCTGTTGTTGAGTGATAACTTCCAATTCAGGTGGCAGGGACTTGTTCAATTTGATTACGGACTTAACCTTGATTGCTTTGAGCCTAACGAAGAGCTTGATTATGAGAGTTATCTGAATATAAGGTTTTATGCTTTTATGGCATTAAGAAAAGGGAAATATGAGGATGCTGCTACAAAATCCGAGGAAGCTGAAAAGATATTTAAAAGGGACCCAGTACTTTTCCGAATTAAAGGTATTTCTTATTATATGCTTGAAGATAATGAGAAATCTTTAGATGCGTTTTCTAAAGCTCTTTCGCTAAATGAAGAGGATTTGGACTCATTGCTTTATAGGGGCAAGATAATGCTCAAAAAAAATGATTTTAATTTGGCGAAGAGGGATTTCAAAAAGGTTGTTAAGCTTGATCCTGACTGCATTGAAGGATCTAAAGGTATTGTTTATGCACTCTACGGTTTAAAGAGATTTATAAGCGCAGGACGATTTGCGAAAAAATTAACAAAGAAAAACCCTCAAGATATGGAACTTGATATTATGTTTTCTAAGGGTTTTGGGTTTCAAATAACCACTGAAATTATCAAATACATTAGATGGTACAAGGTAAAAGAAAAAGAGAATGTTTTTTTGAACCTTTTACCTGTAATTGGTATTGGTTTTTTACCGTTTATACTTCTAATTATTTTGGCATATGTACCAATGCTAATTCCTATAATTTTCATATTGGGAATATTGTACATTACTTCCCCACTAAGGAGGAAACAAAGGTATGAGAAATAATGCAAAGCAACTGATATGGAAATTGTTTTTAAGCGTGACTTCTAGATATGACCCGTTTGAGGATTACTTGGTGATGGAGAAACGTGGGTTTTGGAATAGTGTAAAAAAAGATAAAATAGAAATTACTCAGGAGCTGTTGCAAGGATTTCAAAAGTCAGAGAGCAAAATTGTAATGATGAGACTTGAGAGTGGAATGAGTGGATACCTTTTATATTTTTGCAATGTTAGCAACGAGGAAGAATTAAAGTGTAGGGTAGAGGATTTCTTAGGCGGAAGTCGGGTGAACAAAATATTTAACGAAAAAAGGAGCGAACTGATATCTTTGCCTCAGAAGAGGAGGAAAGAGTATATTACGTCCTTTGGGTATGACAATAAAATATTAAGACAATATTTATTTATAAATCAGTATGATAAAATGTTACCGCCCTCAGGAATATTGGCTTTTGACATAAGCAACTGTGTCAGGATGTGTCGTTTTGGACTGCATTTAGGATATATAAATGAAAAAGAGCTTATGGAATATCTGCATAAAGCAGCTGTCCTGGCGCGAAAGCATTATACTGGTTTTGAGGAATATGGATTATCTGCAACCGCCGGTTTGTTGTTTTACTCTTTGGTCACTAATACTCAGTATACATATGATTATATTGGAAGTTTGAAAAAGCTGATGATGCAACCATACAGTTATTTTAAAAACCTTGACTGGAATATGGATTTAGGCAGTTAAGGTATACGTGAAATATTACTTTTGCTAAAGAATCAATTTTTTGACATGAATAGTACATGATATTATAACAAAAGAGGTGTGAATTAAATAATGATTAAACTTATAGCAACCGACATGGACGGTACATTACTAAAAAGCAACGGAGAACTGCCAAATGGCTTTTACGAGCTTTTTAACACCCTGACCAATAAGGGTGTTTATTTTGTTGTTGCAAGCGGGCGCCAATATCATACATTGCTTGATAATTTTGGCCAACTAAAGGATCAGATGATATTTATAGCTGAAAATGGAGCAATTGTAATGCATCATGGAAAAGAACTGTTTTGCTTGGCAATTGAGCGAAAAAAGGCAAGGGAGATAATCGGGGATATAAGGGAAATAGAGAATTGCGAGATAGTCCTCTGTGGGAAAAAAAGTGCATATATTGAAACCTCTGAACCGGATTTTTGGTCTGAGGCTAAAAAATACTATAGAGAGTGCCAAAGGGTCGGTGATTTACTGGCTATAGATGATGATGTGCTTAAAATAGCTGTTTATGATTATGCAGGAAGTGAGAATTGCTTTAATAAGCTTTATCCTAAATGGGGTGATTCTTCGAATGTTATAATTTCTGGAAAGCATTGGATAGACTTTGGAAGACCGGATGTGGACAAGGGAGTTGCGTTAAAGCACATACAAAGTGATTTAGGTGTGTCATATAATGAATCCTTGGTTTTTGGGGATTATTTCAATGATGTTCCCATGATGGAAGCGGCATATTACAACTATGCGATGGAGAATTCCCCTTATGAAGTAAAGACAAAAGCCCGTTTTACAGCACCTTCCAATGATGACGAGGGAGTGATGAAAGTAATAGAAACGCTGATTAGTGAAGGTTTGATCTGAGTAGTTTGTGAAATTCTTGTTGAAGACATTTGCTTTGGAGAATATATGTAGATATTCCCCAGGAAATGTAGAATTAAGGGCGTGAGAAAGCCATATTCCTTTTAACCCACATACTAAATGTAACAGAATTCGTTTCTATAAGAAAGGTATGAGCTTTAAGCCTTTTTACATAAATATTAGCATTAGTGCTTAACTTTGCCTATTTACAATATTTGCAATGTCTTTTATAAGATTTTCCAAGATTAATCCGTCATACTTTGCGACAGTAATATTTTTTGACAGTGATAATACTTTTTGCTCTTTGCTTATTAGGAACAAGCCGTCTTCAAAGTCTACAGAAGAGTAAGCTCCGTCATCTGCGTTTTTCTCAAGAATAAACAAAAGCTTTTGATTTTTTTTGACTTTTGTCTGATAATTATTACTTGAGGCATGACCTAACTGGCTGAAGGTTATCTCTTTAATATCCTTATCACCTAAAATTACATTTTCAATCTGGATCTTCACTTGAGTTACATCAAAAGTTAGTTCTTTGTCGGGGAAAAGAGTGCTGAACTTGATGTCTAAAGGATTGGTTCCAGTATTTGATTTTAAGCTCTTTGTTTTTGTTACTCCGTCTGAGACAACTTTACCGACAACTACGAGGTCAGCAGGTTGTAAAAGGGCGTCCAGATTCTTTGCCGGCATTCTGAGTCCCTGAAAGCAATCTGAGCCTACATTTTTTGAAGATATATCGGGGTTCATATTATAATCAACTCTATTACTTTCAAAAGAATATACTATTCCTACGGTTATAAATAAAGCTAATAGTACAATGGTAACAAGTAGATATTCGTTTAGAAATTTGTTCATATGCATATTCCTTTCGATTGTATTTGTGATGGATGATATTCTTACTGGTACAGCTTTTTCAATTCACCTATATCGTAAGGCTGAGGAACTGTATAATCTTGATTAAAAGGGTTCATTATTGATACTGTATATTTAGCTGGAAAACCAAAACAGCATATATGACCAAGTGAACGCCGTACAGCTAGTTCTGTAATGTCTGGAGGCAAATCTTTTGCTGATGGATTTATAAATACTTGGGCATAATCTACTTTCAGGTCTGACTTAAACAAACCGTCATTCTTAAACATATTTCCGTACGAGTCATACAAAAGTGTTGATGCAACTGTAAGAGAGCCCCATTCGCAAGGCCAGTCGGACTTTTCTACAAAATCAATATTTGAATTATCAAAACCTGATATGTGTGCTGAAACGTAATTTTCGCTGTTATCGGTCCATACTTTGCATGAATCGTATATTTGACTTTTTAAAGTCTCATTTACCATGCTATTGTTTACTTTGAAAGAAAGAAAACTGTGACCATAATTGATACTATATGCAACATGTCCCCATCTTAACTCCGGGAAATATTCAACAGCATATGCTGGAGTCAGGAAAATGATAGAAGACAGAATAGCAAACAATAGAGCGATTGTGGTTATGCAATATTTCATCGAATATCTTCCTTTCATCATAAAAATATTACCTCTTTGTAAAAAAATTTTAGTTTAAAATGCAGATTAAGTCAATAAAACTCAACAATATTTAATATTTTTGAAATATTTTTAAAACATTTAGCCTTAAAGATAAAAACTGCTTTTTTACATACGCTAAATATGAAGGGCAAAGAGGAGGGGATTAGGGAAGCAAAGGATAAAATGTAGTAAAGCTCATAAGACTATAGTAGAGTTCATAACAAACTTTATTGTATTCGGCGTTGTTTTAAATGGTACTAACAGCGTATAATCAGGACGAATGCATCAAATTTTCTGCGTACTCAGTTAGTTCATCAATTGTTTTGTGCTGTGTAGTCAGTTTAATTGTTTTGTGTTTTGTGCTGTATAGTTAGTTTGATTATTTTGCGTTTTGCGCTATGTCGTTAGTTTAATTGCTTTGCGTTTTATACTATGTCGTTAGTTTAATTGCTTTGCGTTTTGTTCTATGTCGTTAGCTTATTTATTTTATGTTGCTTCCCTGTATACTCCTTGTTACACTCATAGATTTCTATGAGAATGGGAGGATAATTACATCATGTCAGGATGTATTTTTTGCAGCGGTATCAACTGCAATATTAGAATACATCTTTTTTAAAAAAAAGAATAGTGCCAAAGGTAACGACTTTTACGTGACTTTAGTCACTATTTTTTTTGAAAAAACGTGACTTTAGTCACTTTTCTTTTTGCAAAACGTGACTAAAGTCACTTTATAGGTTGTTTTTCCTAAAAAGGAAATTCCTATCAATAGCGTTATCTACAGTATTTGCTTTTGAGGATTCAATAAATACGGGAGAGATTGTATAAAAAAGAGCAAGTCTGTTAGGGGTATCTGTAGAGGTCCAGAGCTTTATTTTTCTTTCAAAAGAAAGATTGTTCAATTCAACTCTTAAAGGTTCACCGTTTTCCTTGTTTGATTTTGAAGCTGATAAGTTAATAATGGAATTATCATGCATTACTTGTAATATACGCCCAAGTAGTCTCTGTTCTGAAGCTGCTCTTGACTTAAATTCGGCATAAGTATTAAGAACAAACATATAATAGAGAGTGAGTGAAAGCGGAGGATGCTGTTTGTTTTCGTAATCCATGCTAATTAAGTCTATCTGCTTAAAATACATATTCTCCCTTATATCATATAGATGGAGAGAAAGTACATAATCACCATCATCAAAAGGAGAACACAGAAGTATAGTATCTGGATTCGGGATAGGATCTGGACACATATTCTCTCTGAGTACCCGAAGCAGAACATTTCCTATATCCGATATAACTGAATATCCTGACAATTAAACACACCTACTTAATAAAAGTTTGTATAATTATTGTAACATTCTTACACAGAGGAGGCAACATAAATAATAATTCAACTTAAAAAAAGCAACAAAGTTATCCACAAACAAAACAAGCATATATAAGTTATTCACACATTTATCCACATAATCCACAGAATTTATATGCACAAAACAGATGTTTTGTGGGGAAATTGTGTGGTAATTTTTGAAGGATTTATTTGTCCGACGTAGAATTATTATATATAATATTTTACTTGCATGGTGGAACATGGTGGAAATTTGCCGTCGTAATTCTGATAACTGCCTGACTCTTTTAGAGTACTGGCGATGTTAATTAACTGGAGGTGTAACTTTTATAGAATTACTGATAAAAGACATGTTTTCTGCGAATGTTTTTGGGTAAAATATTAAGTAATATCAGTATCAGACAAGTATTACATCCTGTAGTATTTGTTATTGACGGAAAGGGGCTGTAGTTATATGAAATTTATAGTTAGCGGCAAGAATATTGAAGTGACTGAAGCTTTACGTACAAGGGCAATAAAAAAAGTCGGGAAGCTGGAGAAATATTTCCAGAACGAGACTGAAGCGTATATAACTATGAGCGTTCAGAAAAACAGACAGATAGTTGAGGTTACAATTCCTTTCAATGGAGGTGTTCTTAGAGCTGAGGAAGGAAACGGAGATATGTACGCTTCAATGGATAAGGTTGTAGATAGTCTTGAAAGGCAGATAAGAAAATACAAGACTAAACTGGAAAAGAGATTTCATGAAGGCGGATTAAGAGTTGAAAATTTTGTATTTGAAGATCATAATGATGATGAAGATCAGGATTTTAAAGTTGTTCGTACTAAAAGGTTTCCTATAAAGCCGATGACTGTTGAAGAAGCTATTTTGCAGATGAATTTGCTGGGACATGAGTTCTTCATGTTTTCGAATGCAGAAACACTCAAGTCAAATGTTGTTTATAAAAGGAAGGATGGGAATTACGGCTTAATTGCACCGGAATACTGATGCTATTCTTAAATAAAAAAGGAAATATACATTTGTAATATTGATAATTTTTTACTATAATATAAATGCCGAGGCTGGAGTCTCGGCATTTAAGCTTATAATAAAACTGAGTGCCTATAAAGGGTATGGGAGTTTTGCCTCTTTTAATTCATTCCAAGAGGTTTTATAAAAGCATTTTTTAATATATATAAACCACAAAAATGATTTTACATTGAAAATTTGATTTCTGTGTATTATATCAAGGAAATTGGAACGTGGTGTAAAGTCTTTATTGTGTTCAATATAGTGTGTTAGAGAGGAAATTTTATGGATTTATTAAGCGGTTTGAATAAAGAACAAAAGGAAGCGGTAGTACATGTGGATGGGCCTCTTCTTATACTGGCAGGTGCCGGTAGCGGAAAAACCAGAGTTTTGACGCACAGAATAGCGTATCTGATAGGGGAAAAGGATATATATCCTGGAAGCATTCTGGCCATTACATTTACAAACAAGGCGGCCCGCGAGATGAGAGACAGGATAGACAGGCTTGTGGGTGCTGGAAGTGATAATATCTGGGTAAGTACATTTCACTCAACCTGCGTTAGAATATTAAGAAGGGATATTGAAAAAATTGACTATGACAGAAGTTTTGTCATTTTCGACTATTCTGACCAACAGACGGTTGTAAAGGACTGTATTAAGGAGTTAAATCTAAACGAAAAGAATTTCCCGCCCAAATCGGTGCTTCATACGATCGGACAGGCTAAAGATGAGCTTATTACGACTGATATATATACCAAGATGTATGAATCCGATTTCAGAATGAGCAAAATAGCAAAAATATATGAGCTTTACCAGAAGAAGCTAAAGCAGAATAATGCACTGGATTTTGATGACATTATAATGCTTACCATAAAACTTTTTAACAATAATCCGGAAGTGCTGAGTTTCTATCAGAAAAAGTTCAGATATATACTTGTGGATGAATATCAGGACACAAATACAGCACAATATTCGCTTATAAGCCTTTTAGCGCAGGAACATTGCAATTTGTGCGTTGTCGGGGATGATGACCAGTCAATTTACGGTTGGAGAGGTGCCAATATAAGAAATATACTGGACTTTGAAAAGGAATTTAAAGGCTGCAAGGTAGTAAAGCTGGAAAGGAATTATCGCTCGACATCTACCATTCTTGATGCTGCCAATAATGTGATAAGAAACAATATAGGAAGGAAAAATAAAAGCCTCTGGACTGAAAAAGAGGGTGGTGAAAAGATCAAATACCGTGAGTGTTCCAATGAGCATGAGGAGGCATATTACGTTTCAGGTGAAATAAAAAGACTTGCAACAAGCTGTGGCAAGCAATATAAAGATATTGCGATACTCTACAGGGTCAATGCAATGTCCCGTGTACTGGAAGAAATGCTTATGAAGGAGGGCATAAGCTATAAAATATTCGGAGGCTTGAAGTTTTACGACAGAAAGGAAATAAAGGATGTTATTGCCTACCTTCGGGTAATACAGAATCCTTCCGACAACATAAGCCTTAAAAGAATTATAAATGTTCCCAAAAGAGGTATTGGAAGCACTACGGTTGAGACAGCTGAAAAATTGGCTGGTATAAGAGGTGTCAGCATATTTTCTATTATTTTATCCTCTGGAGAAATTCCTGAACTATCAAGGGCATCCGCCAAACTTGAGAAGTTTGTTTCACTTATAACCAGCTTTCGCATTCAGAAAGAGGTTATGACGGCTTCCGAAATGATAGAGGAAGTAATTGAAAGATCGGGTATGCTTAAATCCTATGAGGAAGAAGATACAATAGAAGCCCAGACCAGGATAGAAAATATAAAGGAACTTTTGTCTGTTGCCTTGGAATTTGAGTCGAAAAATGAGGATAAGAGCCTTCAGGAATTTTTAGCCCATGTTTCTCTGGTATCCGATATTGATACAATGGATGAAGACAGTGATTATGTTGCCTTGATGACGCTGCACAGCGCTAAAGGACTTGAATTTCCCGTTGTATTCATGGTAGGAATGGAAGAGGGAGTTTTTCCAAGCTATAGGTCTGCAACCGATGAGAACGAACTTGAGGAAGAAAGAAGGCTGTGCTATGTAGGAATAACAAGGGCTGAGGAAAACCTTTACATGACCCATACACATACAAGGACGTTATTTGGAAATACAAGTTACAACAGGGTTTCAAGGTTTTTAAAGGAAATACCTGCTGAGTTGACGGACGTTGAAGATGATGCTCCTGAAATCAAGATGAAAAAATCTAATGCTGGTGTACCAAACAAAGGAAGTTTTAATCCTTCTATGAGTTTTGCTCCTAATAGCAGTGTCGGGCAGATAAAGAAAACTATGTCGGCTATGGCACTTAACATTGGGGATGTGGTTGAGCATAAACTATTTGGCGTAGGTGTTATCAGTTCAATTGAAAAGGACGGAGATGACCATAAAATTGAAATAAACTTTAAAAATTCAGGAATGAAAAGAATTATGGCGTCCTATGCCAAATTGGTGAAGATAAGTTGATCAGGTACCTTTAACATTATAATCAAGTATATAAGTATAAACTGCTCCCTTCTTACAAACAATAGATAAAGTAACAAGGGAGGGGAAATTTTATGATGGATTACGATGGAAATGAGGATCTGAATACTGTTGCCCAGTTCTGCAGAAATTTTAGTGCAAAGACTTTTTCCGCAGAAAGATCTCTTGTTAAAGACGAGGGCTTATCGTGCAGGTCTTGTACTAATTGGAGTGGGAGCCAATGTTCTGTAAATTCCTTTGACAGCATCCTTACGCTACTTGATATGTAAATAACGCAAACGTGATAGCCAGACTTTTAGTCCGGTTTTTGCGCTATTTCTACATCGGTAAAATCAGCTGAAACATAGAGGAGAAGTTGTAGGAAGTTTTACCCTCTCTTACTGTTAGCTTCTGTTTTTTTTTTTCTTTTTGAACATATACCTTATTATAGTATCCCTATCTTTTTCTGATATTTTTTCAAATTTCAACCTTAAATTACAGCTAGTAACATTCGCATCGGTTTTCTTAGTTTTGTTAACAATTTTACATATTGCCATAATGGGATCTGTTTTATTAATCCAGATAAATACGAAGCTGCTGAAAAATCAAGCAAATTTCGTGTGAAAAGTTTTGGTTTAGCT
>CAYPCH010000076.1:0-15702 GCA_964409165.1 uncultured Oscillospiraceae bacterium
TAACTTGTGAGCAACCAGAGCCTCAAAATACTATAAGTGGGAAAGTTGAGTCATTAATCCATTAACAGATTAATATCCACTTCCTATTCATCTTCCTATTCACATTTTTCATTTAAGTCTCCCTGTTTGATTTCCTTTTTTATTTTTATCTTTTTTTTTATAGATTCGCTTGCCTTCTCCAACATATCAGGTACAAGATCAAGAATTTTGTCTACAGATGAGTTCACATTGACAGGAAGAAGCTTTATCTGTCCCTGACCTACAACCATAAATGCAACCGGATTAATGCTTACTCCTGCACCACTTCCACCTGCAAATGGAAATTTGCTCTTTGGGCTTCCTCCTTCTTTTCCTCTGTATTCTTCTTCACATTCATTTCCGCCTTTTGTTTCATTGCAGGAATCATATTCTCCTCCGCCTGCAGCAAAACCGAACGCCACTCTCGATATGGGGATTATTACCGTTCCGTCAGGAGCTTGAACCGCATCTCCCACAATTGTATTTACATCCACCATATCTTTGATACTTTCCATAGCTGTTGTCATCAATCCTTCAATAGGATGTTCCGCCAAATTAATCACCGCCTGAATTTATTAATTGCACTTTTACCCGCATTCTCAGTTATATCTTCGTATATCCAGATTTACACGGATTGTGCAAAAGCAAAACAGTACAAAAAGAGCTCATTTATCCTGCAATACTTTTTTTGATACGGATGAAGCCGAGTTTTTTGGTTATCATGCTTTTTAAAACCATCAATCCTATGATAATAATATGCACTGTTCTTATCTTAAATATGCAATATAAATCAATTTTAAACTTTTTTCCCATAAAATCAGGGACAATATTTATATTCTTATTAGGGCCATTTCCTGAAAGGAAATCCGGCAAAAAGCTTTGGGACTCAATGTCCCGAAGCTTTTTATTCTCTATGCGGAAAAAACTATATATTAAAGATGTAATAATCCCCGCCGCAGACCAAGCTATTCCGGTTATAATAGCAGTATACATTGCATTTCCTGTTCCGATGGCTAAATCAAATTCAAGCTTATTTATTATCATCTTGCATTTTAAATATTGAAATATCTTTGATATCAACTCCTTATGCATTTTATACTGAACTTTGTATTTCTCAATACTGTCAATTATACTCGTATATCTAACGTATCCCCTGTGCTTTTTCTTTCCTTTTCCATTTTCATTCTTTCTTGTTTTTTTTACACTTTTATACGATATTCCCTTGCTTTTTGCATCTATAGCAGGTATTTTATATTTATATTTTATCAAGCCTTTATACGCAAAAACCGACAGCACAAACACATCATCCTTGAGATCTTTTTTGTATTCAACCAATATATTCAAGTTAGTTAAGAGGATTATTGCCATAAGTACAATAATTATTAAAGCAATAGTTATTATATAAGCCATTTTTTCACCTCATATACGTCATTCCGTGCTAGCGAAATCTGACTAAAAACACGTGGAACTCATATTTTCTCCTCGTGGTATTATTAGTTATTTTTTCCTTAAATAAAAAAAATACACCCATACGGTGCATTTTTATAAATTAATAACGAAAGTTTGTATTTATGGCTGCTCATCATCCAATGGCTTTTCCATTGATACCTCCTGTATTTCTTCCATTTCAAATATAGGCAGATCTGAATCGGCTTTAAAACCGAATGCTCGAAAAAATTCTTCTGTTGTTTCGTATAATATGGGTTTACCTGGTGTATCAAGTCTTCCAGCATCTCTTATCAGATTTCTCTCAAGAAGCCTATTGACCGCACTATCCGAATTCACACCCCTAATCTGTTCTATTTTGGCTTTAGTAATAGGTCGATTATAGGCAATTATCGCCAGAGTTTCAAGAGCCGCTTGGGATAATCCACTTTTTTGTCTGGGCTCAAACAATACCTTTATATATTCGTAAAGTTCAGGTTTTGAACACATCTGATACCCGTTGTTTATTTCCCGTATAGTAATTCCTCTTGAAGGGTTTTCGTTATAACCTACTATCATATTGTTCAATATGAGCTTTGCTGTTTTTTTATCTATACCTGCTATTTCACATATCTTTTCAATAGATACCCTTTCACCCGATGCAAAAAGCAATCCCTCTATAACCCGTTCTATTTTCCTCAGATCCATTAACTTCAATTCCTTTCAAATCCTCAAATAAAACAGCCATTAATTTTCTGCCGCAATCTGGTCATCATCAACATCTTTCAAATCGCCCTCACATTTATAAACCATTATCTCTGAAAACTGCTTTTGCTGAAGTACCGTTACTTTTTTCAGTTTGGTAAGCTCAAGCACAGCCAAAAGTCCTGTAACAATTTCAAGTTTGGACTTGCTTCTAAATGAAAACAGCTCCGAAAACTTGAAGTATGACCTTTTTAGAAGTGTTCTTATAACCTCACGGATCTTACTTTTTAATGACACCTTCTCAATCTGAAGAATATGAGTCATCTTTCCTGTCGTCTTGTTCATTTTCTTTTCATTTCGCTCAACAATACCAATATATGTCCGCTTTAACTCATCCAACGAAAGTTCGAGCGGTTCATCCTCCCTTTTGATATCAATCTGTTCACTAGTCTTGTAAAAGACCTTCTCCCACTCTTTGCCTCTCTTGTTTAAAATCTCTGTAAACTGCTTATACTTTTTGTATTCTACAAGCTTTAAGATAAGTTCTTCCCGCGGGTCGATCTCATCTTCCTTTTTCTCCTTGGGATTTGGAAGAAGCAATCTGGATTTTATATGCAAAAGTGTAGTAGCCAGCACTAAAAATTCACTGGCAATTTCCAGATCCAACTCCTGCATTTCAAACAAATAATCCATGTATTGGTCAGCTATCTCATTAATCGGGATATCATAAATATCAAACTGATTCTTCTCAATAAGATGATATAAGAGGTCAAAAGGTCCCTCAAAATTTTCAATTTTAATTGTACATGCCTTGGATAAAGCGCTCTCCATATCAACCACCATCGCTTTCCGTGCTCTATTTGTATTACCTGAAAGCACTATAACAAAGGAAAATCAACAGCATCTAAATGTAGTCAATATTCATTGCGCTTCTAACTTCTTCCATAGTTTTTCTTGCTACTTTCCTTGCTTTTTCATTCCCGCTTTGTATTATGTCTTTTATCAGGTCGGGATTCCCCAAAATCTTCTGCCTTCTCTCATAAATAGGCTCAAGATATTTAACCATATTGTTTGCAAGGTTTTTCTTACACTGTACACAGCCGATTTTACCACCCCTGCACATGCTTTCTATTTCAGGCACTTCCTCTTCACTAAACACCTTGTGAAAAGCAAACACTGTGCAAACTTCTGGGTGACCAGGGTCATCCTTCTTTACCCTTGCCGGGTCGGTAACCATCGTACTTACCTTTTTTCTCACTTCATCAGGACTGTCTGACAACGCAATAGTATTACCGTAGCTTTTACTCATTTTCCTTCCGTCAGTTCCGGGAAGTACCTTCGCCTTTGTCAGAATAGCCTGAGGCTCTGGAAATACTTCTTTGAACAGATAATTAAACCTTCTTGCGATTTCCCTCGTAAGCTCAAGGTGCGGAAGCTGGTCTTCACCTACAGGCACAAAACCTGCCTTATATATAAGTATATCTGCTGCCTGGAGGCAGGGATAACCCAGAAATCCGTAGGTGGTTATATTTTTATCCTTCAACTGGTTTAACTGATCCTTGTATGTCGGACACCTTAAAAGCCATGACAACGGCGTGGACATTGAAAACAGCAAATGCAGTTCCGCATGCTCAAGTATATTTGACTGCAAGAAAAATGTACATTTTTCAGGGTCAAGCCCTGCACTCAACCAATCTATAATAAGATCACTTATATTCTTTTTCATATCGGAGGTATCTTCGTAACCTGTTGTAAGTGCATGCCAATCAGCAACAAAGAAAAAACACTCATATTCCTTCTGGAGCTTAACCCAGTTTTCCAAAGCTCCGAAATAATTTCCTAAATGTAAAGCCCCCGTAGGCCTCATTCCACTTAAAATAACTCCCTTTTTCACTACAAACTCACTCTCCTGTGAAAGTATATAATTACATACATCACGAAAATGCTTACCCATTTAAAAATCTGATGTTTGTGATGCTTTATCAATATAATTATTTATAAATTATAACCATTTATAGATTATATCTTTTTTTTTATATAAAGTCTAACAATTTTTATTCACCAGTATAGTGTTTCTCAAATATTTATTCAATGAAAATCCTGCAAACTTGTGGAATCGTCAAGATTCTCTGATTTTCTGCTACATAGGTAATTTGAGAACACACTACTAAACAAATAATCTGACTATGGGATCTACCACATAAATCAATCCTGAATGCACATATAACATTGCTGGCGTCAATATATTGCCTAAAATACCCGTCATCAAAAGTATTATCAATATTACAAAAGAAATTTGATGGTATTCCATCATTTTGAAATAATATTTTGTGGGCAGTATTCCTGAAAATATCTTCGATCCGTCAAGGGGCGGTAGCGGAATAAGATTGAAAACTGCAAGAAGAATATTCATTTGAACACCTATTATGCTTATATTAAATATGATATTTAGGGCAGCTGTTGAAGCATAATCTGCCTGACCAATACCATACATGTAAAACACAAATGAACTGACAAAGGTAAAAACAAACGCCAGAAACATATTGGAAACAGGACCTGCAAAACTGACTATAACTGATCCAAGTTTTTTATTCTTAAAATTGCTAATGTTCACGGGAACCGGTTTTGCCCAACCTATAAAGCCTATAAGTATCATAATGGTTCCAAACACATCAAGGTGTTTTAAGGGATCCATGGTTAAACGTCCTGCGTCTTTTGCGGTAGAATCTCCAAGAAGATACGCGGAAAGTGCATGGGACATCTCATGAAACGATATTGAAAATGTAAAAACCATAAACCAGTACAATATCTGAACTGGCTGGTCTAAAGCCCTCATTAGCATAAAATTTCTCCTTTAATCAGTCATTTATAATGGTGTTCTTTAATCTTTAATAACCTTCAATAATCTTCAATCCTTAGTCTCTAATCTCTAATCTCTAATCTCTAATCTCTAATACCTAACCCCTTATTCTTTTAATATACAAGAGTTCGTCATCCAATGTATCTATATTTCCGTTAACCTTCTCTTTCAAAATGCTATCTAAGATTTCTTTATATTCGGGTCCGGGTTTTATTCCCATTTCCATTAAATCTTTGCCTGTTGTAAATATTTTTATTCTTTTCGAATGATTCAGATACCGAAAAACCATTCTTTCAAATATCTCATCCTCGTTTTCCATATACAGGGCAAATATCGCTTCAATGGAAAACCCTTCCAGGATATAGTAAAACTCATAATCACTTAATTCTTTACAGGTCAATGGCTTTCCAATTCCCTTATCTCGAATGTTAACAAATCGAATAATTTCTTCCCTGTAATCCTTTGTAAGCCTCATTCTATCAGCCGAAACACATACCCTCGCCAAATCCATGTTTGAATGAAGTAAAATAATATATAAAAGGATTCTATCAATATTCTCTTTAAACTTCAAGTTTTTTTGAAAGCTGTCAAATTTCTTGTCAACACCATCAATTAATCTTTTAATATCATCTGTCAGAATTATTTCCGGGTATGTATTATTAAGAAGCCCCAATTTTAGCATGCGCTCTAAAATACCCGAAACGTTTTTTTCATTTAAAAGTGCAAAAAATTCAAAACTCACACGTTCGTTGCTTACCGATTGCACAGCACCTGAATTAATTGCAGATAAAGCAAGTTTTTCTGTTTTTTCATCCATTCGAAAACCATACCGTTGCTCAAATCTTATTGCCCTAAAAATCCTTGTCGGGTCTTCAATAAAGCTTTCATCATGTAAGACCCTAATTACACCGTTTTTCAAGTCGGTTAATCCTTCGAAAAGGTCTGTAACTTCTCCGTAATTTAGATTATTCAGCTTTATTGCCATACAGTTTATTGTAAAATCACGCCTATAAAGGTCATCCCTTATGGAACCTTTTTCAACATTAGGCAGAGCACCCGGGTATTCATAATATTCTTTTCTTGCGCTAACCATATCTATATTAAAATTATCTTCCAGTTCAACAACAGCTGTCTGAAATCTTTCATGTACAATATGTTTAACAGAGTATTTTTTTGAAAACTGCTCAGCAAACACTATTGCATTGCCTTCAACAACAATGTCCATGTCAAAGTTTTCAACACCCAGTATCAAATCCCGTACAAATCCTCCAACAACATACGCATTATATCCACCGTTATCCGCAATCTCTCCTGCATCTTTTAAGATTTTGCGAACCCTTTGAGAAAGCCTTTCAATTTCTTTAGAAAGATTGTATGTTTTGTTTGGCATCTCCACTTTTTTCACTCCAATCAGTGTGTTGCTTCTCTTTTGAAATCAAAGGAGTACTCACGGTATATAAGAGAGTTATTCCCACTATAAAGGAATTGATAAATATTATAACCGAACCGTCGTAAGACGGAAATTCGTATAAATAAGGCTGAAAGCAGATAAGAAGTACAAACCATTGAATTGCCAACCATATTAAAAATATAATACCCCATACAACTCTCACACCAACATTTTTATAGCCTACCCTTCCCATGATCAGAATCGGCATAAATAAAAGTACCATAGCAATAAAAGCGTTAAAATACAGAGTTGTACCTATAAATACTATAGTATACAGGGTATTCAAAAGTATTCTCTGGTTTGCAGTTGTCTTATGATAGTTATCTCCTTTTCTTCCAGATAACATTATTCTTAGTGCAAGGATAAGCACAGACCCGGTGAAATTTATCAAAAACCATATGAGAAAAAACAACGGCAGATTTATTTCATATTCAGTGTTCATTTTAAGTATCAGCATATAATACCCTGATGCTACCGACACTAATAGCATAGAAACAACCCACTTCAGCTCTCTTGATAAGAATCTTATAAAGGCGCCAAAATTCTTAAACATATCAGTTGATGAAATCAGCCACAGAAGTATTACCGTAAAGAATATAAAAAACGCAAAACCGGTTACAGGCGCCATACCCAAATATCTTCGACCTTGAACAATATAGTTTGTGCTGTTCAAATCTCCTTTGAAGCTATTGAGGTCAATACTATATATATATTGCTCCGCAAACTCTCCTATCATTTCAATGGTTTCTGCACTAGCATACTCCATAGTATCACTATAAGAGTGGAATACTTCTTCCGGGTCAACTTTTTCACCTTCCTTTGCAGCTATTAAACCAATGGAAGGTATATTTTTAGCTACAAAAGGTCCTGAGTCGGTATTTGTATCTCCAGCCACCCTTTTTGACATCAATCTGCCAAAAAGGTCATATTTCAAGCCAAGCCCCAAAGAATCAAATCCTCCGTCCTCATCAAGGAAATACACAGACAAATCTTTTGACGTCATAATGCTTTGTGCCAATGCAGTAGTCCAAAGAGGAGAGGCTCCTTTGGCACCTTCAAACTGGTAAAGTCCTATTGCATCTGCATCTTTATACCCAACACAATCAAGCACTAATGCAAGCTTTATAGGAAGGCTATTATGCTTTTCTGCAAAATACTCAGACCCTTTAAGTCCTACTTCCTCACCGTCAAATGAAACAAACACATATGTCCAGTAATGTTCTCTGGATGTCAGAACCCTTGCTAATTCAAGCATTGCTACAGTGCCAGAAGCATTATCCTGCGCTCCTTCATGACCTTCGCCGTCATCTCCGCCTATAACTATAGTATCTCTGTGTGCACCTACTAAAACTACCTCTTCACTTTTTCCCTTACTTATTCCGATAACATTAATCCCATTTACTTTACTGTCAATGGTTGGTTCAATCATTCCCATAATAAGTGCCTGGGATTCAAATTCTTCATAATTCGTCTCAAGACCAATTTCTTCAAACTTTTTCCCAATCCATTGAGCCGATTCCCTGGCGTTTTCACTTCCAACCATTCTGTCTGGATAATTTTCAACAAGATACTTAAGATCTTCAAAAGCTCTCTTGCCGGAAAATTCGAGTTCACCTTCGTAATGATTTAAATCCGGTAAATCTTTAAGCCAATAACTGTTTATAAAAACAGGAACTGACACGATGATGACAATATAAACAACCAAATATGCCAACAGCTTTTTTATATTCATCTGTTCCCCCAATTTTTTTATTTTATACTATTATATTATAATAGTATAAATATTTTAATCAAATTATTTTAATGCACATTTTTTTATTAGTATATTAATCATGAAAATGATTATAGACTTTATAATGTATTACTTTTTCCATAATATAATGCTAGCATTAAAAATGCTACGGAAAAAGTCATAAATAATTGATTAAGAAAACAAAGAATGTATACTTTTTTAGCTATTTTACCGTATTCTTTATAACCTGTTTTACTCAGATAGTATTGGTAAGCAATCCGACTAGCCTTATATTCATGGGTGATTCCAATACTAATTCTTAGAAATGTACACACTAAACAAAGAACCAGTAATGTGGTATATACTTTACCCCACAAGACAAACAAAACGAATATACTCGGTATCAAAAACAACCTGCTGAAAGCTACACAAACCTGACTATATTTGTATATTATCATGTTTATTTTACTTTTGTTTATACATATATAATGCCCTGCTTCATGAAGTGACGATATAACATCAAAAAGCTTTTCAGAGTCGGGGTCAGGGATGCCTATTTCATTTGTAAAAACATTGTATTGATAACTCTTTTTCACTTTCAAAATTTTACCGATACAATCTTCATCCATTTTCATAAAGTCTTTTACAAACTCTTTGCAGTTAGTTTTTTCTTCAAATCCAAATGTTAACTTTTTTTCCCCTTCAACCAGTATACCGGTAAAAAACGCCAACATACAAAAAGCCATAGCTATAAATATCATACCATCACCAGAACCAATGTTTCTTTTTTGTAATAATATACGCAACCGCAGTTGCCAGAAGACAGAAACAAGCAGATATAATTAGTATTATGTTAACACTTAAAGAATTTAGCCTTTTTTCTGTCAATAAATATTTACCTGCAATATCAATCTTAACAGTACCATTTTCAAGAGAATCGTTGAGCAATTCATATTTTTTCTTTGATTCATTATATAAATACAAGTACTTTGCATTGATAATTTTATCATCCTCAAACGAAATACTTATATTGCCGGGAAGATTCTGATTATCATTTACAAGCAACTGAATACCCGTTTTGTTTTCTTCATATGCAATTTCTGACAAGAGTTCATTTTCATAGTTCACTATATCTTTTCCATCTAACTCAATTTTGTATTTCTCTCCCTCTACTATAAGTGTACTTTTTAATGTATATAATTGTTTGAGCACTTGTCTTGATATCAAAAACACTTCATCACTACTGCAAGTTATTGTTCCATCAGACCCCTTCAATAGATTTAATAAAAACTCATCGTCATTACTGCTATTATTATAGCTTGCAGCCGGCATAACAGCCTCATCAAGTATCAGTCTCTCACCATTGACTATTACTGTCACCGCTGACTGATTAAACCCATTTGAAGCGATTATTGTAGCTTGACCTGCCTCAAGAGCAGTTATCAAACCTTTGTTATCCACTTTTACCGCTAAAGAGTTGGTGGATTTGTAATTTATTTTTTGACTTGCTTCATTAGGCAATGCTTTGCATTCCAGTTGAAATTGATTACCTTCTTTTAATACCAGATAGCTTTTATTAATTTCTATCTTTTCTGTTTTCACAACTACGCTTATTTTAACTTCTTTTGTTACTTCTCCCGCTTTAATTGTTATCACAGTACTGCCTTTAGCCAAGGCTTTTATCTCTCCCGACGAATCAATTGAAGCAATTTTAGGATTGGAAGAAAAGTATTTGACCGTTGAATCTTTGGCGTTTGATGGAATTACGGTTACAGACAGTTTCTGGCTCTTTTCCGTCTCCATTTCATCTTCGTATTTACCTATATCAATATCCTCTACTTCGTATTCATCATTTTCTTCCACTTTCAAATCAAAGGATTTGCTTATTCCATCAACACTTACGGTAATTTTACTTTCCCCTATTGAAAGTGCCATAATCCTTCCAAAAGCACTGACCGTTGCAACATTTTTATTGTCCGACTCATATGTAATCTCCCTGCCTGATGCTTCTGACGGCAAAACTGAGGGTGATAAAAGCTGTTTTTCGCCCACTTTCATTTTTTTCCGGTATTCACCTAAATCCATCTCAATTACTTTTATCTCTTTTTTTGGGTTTACTTTCAAAGTAAACAGTCTTTTAATTCCATCACTTTCCACCGTAATAATTGATGTTCCAGAAGAGATTGCCCTGATCCTACCAAGCCCATTTATTGTTGCAACTTTGGTATCGCCAGATTTATAAATAAATCCGGGATTGACAGCATCCGTCGGTAAAACGGCAGGTATCATCACCTGTGTCTCTCCAACCTCCATCTCTTTTTGATAGTCTCCAAGATCAATTTCTTTCACACGGGTATCTTTTTCTGGAAGCACTTCTAAGACAAAAGACCTCTCTTTTCCCCCTGCACTTGCAGTAATTACAGTTTTTCCAACTGAAAGTGCTGTAATCCTTCCATACCCATTAATGCTTGCCACCTTTTCATCACTAGAGTCATATGTTGCCTGGTTTTCGGTAGCATTCACAGGCAATATGGTTACTGCAAGCAATTGCTTGTCCCCTACCCTCATCTCTTTTTGATAGTCTCCAAGATCTAACTCCTGAACATAAACGAAACCACTATTTGCCTTGTTTACCTTTATATTTAGTTGTTCTTTTACTCCATTAGCTGCTTCAATGGTTATCTTCACACTTCCTGACTTAACTGCCGTAATCCTTCCCAATTCATTTACAGTGGCAACATCCTCTTTGCTTGAACTGTATATGACATTCTTGTCTGTAGCATCAAGAGGTAGCACTGTTACCATAAGTAGTTGTTTATCTCCAACTTCCATTGCCTTTTGGTAATCAGCCACATCCAAACCTGTCACTTTCACATATGCTTTGTCAGGCACTTCTTTTTCTTTTTGTTCCCCCTCCTCTGCCACTGTTTGCTTTGCTGTATCTGTTTTCTCTGTTTTCTCTGTTTTCTCTGTTTTATCTGTTTGCTGTTGTTCACTTTCAGCAGGTATCTCAGAGTCTACTTTAGCAAAAACAATTGCATTATTCATCATTTGAAAAATTATTAGCAAAAGAACCAACCATTTATAAGCTTTTCTTTTTATCATTTTCTAAAACTCCTATCTTGTCAAGACACCGAGCGATTCCAACACATAGTTGAAATACGTTACCTGGTCATATTGTATTCGTGTTTCAACAGACATACCGTTTGAAAGATTGACTTTATAACCATTTTTACTAATCAGGTATGTACTATCAGGGATTATATCCACCTTGAAATAACTTGATTTGTTTTCACTATCAATAGTTATATCGCTATCCATACTTGCCACAATTCCTGATACGGTACCGTATACAGTCTGAGCCAATCCTGAAACTGCAATATTCACTTTATCACCGACAGAAATACGTGCCATATTATCTGAACTGACATAAGCCTGTATTTTATATTCATCTTTCTCAGAAGCAATATTTGCAACTGAAGCCCCTGCTTGTACCACCATTCCTTCTTTATAGTCTGCCAGCATATGTATCCTACCTGTGGCATTTGCCTGTACCTGATACTCCTCCTGCCCGCTTCCTACGGCATTAAGCTGGAGTTCGACAGAAGATAATTCATTCTGGTACTGTAGTATAGAATCTTCGATGCCTTTTAAGGTGGAGTAATATATCTCAGTTATTTTATTCTGATTTTTTTCGATTTCACTCTCTATCTGCTCATCAGTATAGTTGTATGCCTTGAACATTCCTACATCTACTTTTTGTTGTGCTACCTGACTCTGGTAGTTCTCGTATTGGAAATAATACAAGCTGTCCTTTTCCTCACTTTCAACAAAGTAGTTCTTATTGGCTTTTATGGAATCTACCAATTTTCGCAATTGGCTTATACGCTCTGAAAACAACTCCTTTTTTCCTTCGAGTTGTTTTGCCTGCAAGTCAAAATCAGTGCTTTTTACTGTAAAAAGCACATCACCTTTTTCAACGTGCATTCCTTCTTCAATATTAATGTCTGTTATTTTACCCATATATGGTGCCATCACATAATTTTTATTGATGCTCTGCACTGCTCCGGGTGATTTTATTACATTTATTTTTGGAGTTTTTATACCCCATATAATTACTGTAACAATCAGTACTATAACTGCTATTATGATAATATAGCCAATCTCAGGAACCTTTTTATCATAAAGCAACCTGCTGTCTTTTAGTTGGTCAAAGGTTTTAATCTGCTTACTCATCGTCTGCACGCTCCATAAATACATCTGCAATTATACCGTCATCAGTATTGTCTACAAATATGGTGTAGCTGTCACCCTTTAAAGGGATGTCTTCTTCAAATGCTATTAAGTTGATTTTATCATATGCAAATTTCAGTGTGCTTTCATCTCCAGTGTATCTTGCATACATACAGTTAGTTACCCTTATTACTGGTTCCATTTTATAGGGAGCTTCAACACTATGAAGGTATGTATTAGATTGTCTCATTAGTTTTACAACTATTTTAACTTCATTTGTATCACTATCTTCAACGTCTGTATATTGGATAAGTGAACCAATCGGCTTTGCACCTTTATTTTGTAAATAGTTTTCCATTTGCAAAACTTCTTTATCTATACCTTTACTACATTTCAAATCAACTTCTTTAATTAATACATTTGTTAATTTCAAAGTCTTATTATAGTTTATTTGAATTTTATCGTTTTTCATCATTGCCTCCTCAATATACTAATTTGTAAGTAAACTTTTCTAAACATATCTAATTTTCCTTTTCATCTGCTTATATCCTTTCCTAATCGTATTTCGGTATTACCCTCCAGCTAACATCTCATTTTTTTTGTTATCAGACTAATAACCTTGAAGGACTTTTGACAAAAATCCTTATAAATATTCTTCAATCTGACCTTTTGCTCAACTTATATGTTTCTCTTATAATCATATGTCAAATTACTCTTTGAATTTCTTAGTTTTTGGTTTAAGAAAATTTCATCATTTATATAACCATCAAACAAACGATAAAAAGTATAATACGAATCCGGTTTGATGTTCTTTCTAATGTTTAAAACTTCAGAATTGTCTTTCTTTAGAATTATTTGTTCAGCTTGTATCTTCAAATAATTATCAACAGCTTTATTTGAAAACTGTGAAATATAATCATGATATATTTTCTCAGCTAACTCATTATTTCCTATATATTCATAATAGTATGCTACTATAACAATAAATCTCCTGTATATCTCTATATTCTTGATCTCACTAAATCTATCAACATTTTCACCAAATTTTTTAATATACTTTTCAATTGGACCCGCTAAAGGAATTTTAATTATTAAAAAATCGTTTATGAAACTTGTAGCTATTGAAATAGCATCTATATCTATAGTGTTTTTTTTGATTTTTTTTTCAAATATGCACACCAACATGTCTCTTAAATACTTACTATTCTTTCTAATTTCATAGTAATTTGCTGACATCTTCATATAACTAAAAACGACCTGCGCAGAAATTTCTTCATCTTTAAATATGTATTTATATGCAAAAAAATCACCACTTGCATTTTCATTTCTAGTAAAACTACTTGACACCAAAACAATATTTACAGCTATCAATAAACAAGCAAAAGTTATAAAAGCTTCATTTCCCCTATATATAAAACCAACAATAAATAGAATAAATCCCAAGATTGTCATAAAAATACCTGACAACGTTGCACTCAACATTGAATTAGCATATGCCCTTGTCATTCTTTTAAAATCATTTTTATCCTTTATTTCAAATTGTTCAACAACAGATGCACCAAGAAGACTTATATTGTTCCAATTCACCACAGTCCTCCAAGTGTTTCCAAGGTTTATAAAACAAAACGGAAAGAAACATATCGCCCTAACCCTCATATGGCAAATAAGATAAGTAATAGAATGAGTTAATTCATGTATGATTATCGATACATATAAAATAACTGCAAAAAAAATTATATAATCAATTATCCTCATAATTTTATTATTTATAATAAAATCTGATATATACCATAAACCCCAAATACATATACTCATAAACAAAACATTAACAGGCAAACTTCTTCGTTCAAATTTCATATGTCATCTCCAATAATCCCTATTTAAACAAACCACTTCTCCAATAAAAAACCATTTTTGTTTATAAAAAGTTTTTATTCAGAATACATGAATATTTATAACAAAACTACAATAATAGTTATCATTAAATATTTCTATTCTCGTCAATGATATATATTTTCCCATTTACACTTTCTTATATAGTTACCTTTTTGCATTGTATTTATTGTATTTATTTCCATATATTGTAATGCAATATGTGCGTTATATAAAGAATAAAAAGCCTAAAAATATTAAACAAATCATATTTCAGAATAATAAAATGCAGAATTAATATAATTGATACTAGCATATACTAATATTTTTTACTCTTTGCATGATGTATTTTTAGTTTTCTCAACTCTCATTTTCACTCTTTCTGTTTTTTATTCCTTTCTACGATAATTAGTCCATATTGTAATAAATATAGTATAAGGTATAAAAACAATCAAAAACCCTATAATATTAAACAATTGAAATTTTGACATAATAAAAAAGGGAATTACAGTTACTAATGCTACCATTAAATAAAACTTTTTATTTTGCCCAGATGACTTTTTTTTATCCATTAATTATTTCCTCCCTTAACATACTCCCTTAACATACTCTCCTTAAAATGTAAGGTAAGAAGCAGTCAAAGTTGCAATTTTACAACTCTGACCGTCTCCTTATAAAATTCTAAAATAGTCTTTAAATCTTAAGAGTAAAGTCTGGAACAAGCGGGACATTACAAATGTTAAATGTTTTTCCTTTGAGACTCTGAATACCATAAGTTACTGCTGCTCCTGCTATTATTGGTATGACCCCTCCCCAAGCTATTAAAAATGCACCTGCATATAACGTTCCTAATCCTGCCGTTCCTAATTCGATTGCTGTTGCAATAGCTATTCCTAAACCAGCTAAAACAGCTCCTACTTTTGCAACTGTTAATGCACCACCAATTGCTGACAAAGCATGAATAATAAAACTATTACTACGAATTTGTAGCGACAAATTACCTCCACCGTCAATATACTCCATCTCTTCATTATTCATAACAACATAATTGCTAGGCATAACTATTGCCTCATTATAACACATTTCTATTTTGCTTGCCTCCTTTTAATTAGTTTTTAAGCACCAGTTCGCGACCAAGTACTTTGATTATATGTTAACATTAATGCAACAACCTTAATAACACATTTCATCAATACAGGCTATTTCTTCATTTCTATCTTTCCTCTCATCCTTCACAACAAAATTCCCCTGCTGCATCTCCCACAGACGATAATACCTTCCTTCCATTGCCAACAATTCCTCATGACTACCTTTTTCAACAATCTCACCCTTATCAAGAACAATAATCTCATCGCAATTCTTAATAGTAGTCAACCTGTGGGCAATAATCAACATAGATTTTTTCCT
>CAYPCH010000076.1:15802-18434 GCA_964409165.1 uncultured Oscillospiraceae bacterium
ACCAAGTTACCGACAGTCTGAAACAAACTGGCAATAGCTCCCTGATAATTTGAAAGCATGCCCTCTTTGAGGGATATTCTGAGGGACTTTATGTATTCGCGTTCAATGCTCTCAAGTTCAGTCTCCTCATTTGCATTTCCTTTGATTGTTTCAACAGCTCTTAAACCCTCAATAATTTGTGAATTCAACACCGATGCCTGTTGCATCTGCTCCTCATTTATCTTTTTATAAGGCTGTTTGAAAACGAAAACCAAGCCTATACTTATAAGCGTCAAAAATATAATTATCACAAAGAGTGTTACATTCATTTTGAACAGAATCACACCGGTTATCAATGCCATGGAAATATCCATTATTAATGTCAAGGCTATGTTTGTAAAGATGTTTTTAATTGTAAAGGCATCAGAAAACCTTGTAATGATATCCCCTGTTTTCCTTGAGGCAAAAAACTTCATGGGAAGCCTGTATACATGCTCAAAATATCCCAATAGCAAAGGTATGTCTATTTTTTGAGAAAGATAAAGCATAATCCATTGTCTTACAAAGCCTATAACAACCTGGGTAACTGCTATAACTGCAAATATTATCAAAACTGCAACCAACATACTCTTTAATTGATATGGCAGTATCTCATCCATTATTATTTTATTAAACAGGGAAGAAACTATACCCAACACAGTTAATATCACTGATGCAAAAATAGAGTATATGAACAGCTTTTTCTGAGGAAGAAGCAACTTCAAAAATCTATTGAATATCTTTTCTCCTTTTAACTTGCCACTCACAAATTCCTGATTGGGTTTAAGAATGAGCAACGCACCTGTAAAGTCTTTATAGAAATCATCTATTTCCAATTTTAATAAATCCTTTGCAGGATCACTTATAATCACATGCGTTTTAGTTATCTTGAAAACGACAACAAAGTGACTTAATCCTTCTTTTGTAATAACATTTGCTATGCATGGCAGGGTATATTTGCTCATAAAACCTTCCTTGTCTACCCTGACAGCCTGAGAAGTAAAACCCAACTCGTCAGCACAATTTTTTTAAACCAACAAGATTGGTTCCTTTAAGGTCTGTGCCCATCATGTCTCTTAACTTTGTTATTGTTGTTTCTTTTTTATAATACAGACAAACCATAGCTAAACAAGCAGCAACACAATCAGTTGCATCATGTTGTTTTACAAATATGTATCTCATATCGTCATTTTGTCCCCTAAGTCAGTAGTAATAATTTTGTTTTAATGTTATATTACGTAAATCGTTTACATCTTGTTAATATGTTATCCTATGGAATTCACAATGTCAATAGAAAAAGAAAAGTCGTGACCTTCGTCACTTTTTAGCGTGACTTTAGTCACTTTTTGGCGTGACCTTCGTCACTTTTTGTTAAATAATTATCAATCAGAACGTTCCATTGCACATCTGAGTATTCCGTTGCAACAGAAACGCTAGTCCGATGCGGCGAGAACTATCATACCGGACTAACAGAGCCTATTATTGTTTTATTGAGCCTGATTCTGTGATCAAAACTATATATTTCTCCCATAGAAAGAGCTTTGGAAGGAGCGACTTTTCAAAGCCAATTTTATTGATAAATTCTTTTATAAGTAGCAATCCTGTGTCAGATGATAAGTCACCACCATCAAAATTTATTTTTATCCTACTATTGTATTCTAATTGTTTATAGTTTAAAATCGGCATATAGGGTTCTCCTCTATTTTATTTTGGTTGCCCGACCATATTTTAACAGACTCGAACCCTATTTCTACCCATATCTTTCACTTTTTAAGTGATGAGTAAAATGCACCAAATACGCTTGTTTTACAGCAATGTACCTTTTTTAATTATAGCTCATGAATAATTCAGGATAAATATTATTCTAGAAACAATCATAACTTTAGTATTATTGTTGTCTCCTCCAATAACATTGTAAATACTTATATATGGAATCACCATAAAAAAACATCCTAAAACAAATGAACAAAGAAAAAAGAATTTATCGTACCTCCCAAGCCTTTTATAATCTTCCTTTTCAGAATTAACATATTTATTTGCTATATTTACTCCAAAAGCAACTGAACTTGGCAACAAGGCAAATCCTGTCCCCCATATGAAACAAAAATACGGACCAAAGCCATAAAAATAAAAAATCGGAGTTGATATTATTGCAAATGTAGCACTAATAATTATAATCGTTTTTACATAACTTTTATAAAACATACTATTTTGATAATTGATCAATTTTATATAAAAATATGCAATAGGTATCATTATTGTTAGCAAATGACCCTTGCTTAATTCCAAATATTCCATTAGATAATCACCTCTTAATCTTATATAAACACCAATTTTTCCCATAGGAATTATCTATTCCTTATTATAAGTTAAAGATTCACCCATCCACTATTTGGATTCGAATCTCTACCATTTCTTTATTTCTCTTCGTTTTTCATAGTATTTCATTTTAATTTGTATAAGCTTACCCTCTAAACATTCCATAATTCTGGTAGTTTTATGGATTCAGGCAGATAAATTAAACCGCATGTGTTTTTCTATCTTGAATACATAATCCATAATGCTCTTAAAGCACCCTATATAAATATCCTGCAAACAAGATAATAATACCTAT
>CAYPCH010000077.1:0-2216 GCA_964409165.1 uncultured Oscillospiraceae bacterium
CTTGTGAGCAACCAGAGCCTCAAAATACTATAAGTGGGAAAGTTGAGTTATTAAGGAGTATTGCATATGACAGGAAAAGTATTACTTTTGGAAGATGACGAATCTATAAGAAGCATGCTTATGGTAAATTTTAAAAAGCTTGGTTTTAAGGTAGAAGAAGCTGCAACCGGGGAGGAGGCTCTTTTGGTTGCAGCTGGTTTCAATGATATGGATATAGCTATTCTCGACATTATGCTTCCGGGAATTGATGGTATTGAGGTTTGTAAGAGGCTGCGGCAAAGTCGTCCTTTTACAGGCATTATCATGCTGACGGCAAAAGCCCAGGAAAGGGATAAGATAAATGCTTTAGAGAGCGGAGCGGATGATTACGTTACAAAACCCTTCAGCATTGCTGAGCTTATGGCCAGGGTAAATTCTCTTTTAAGAAGGGTCAGAATCAGTTCAGCAGATGTGGATACGGGCAGAGTAAGCCGGGGGAAGTTTGAAATTGATGAGTTGTCCAGAAAATTTTATAAAAGTGGCAATGAAATAGAGCTTACGCCAACCGAATTTTCAATTATGAAGCTGTTTATGTCAAATCCCGATAAGGCTTTAGACAGAGATGAAATTCTTACCAAAGTCTGGGGTGAATACTATTTCGGGGAATTAAAGATTGTTGATGTCAATGTGAGAAGGCTGAGAAAGAAAATTGAAGATGACCCTTCAAACCCAAAACATATAGAAACTGTTTGGGGAATGGGCTACAGGTGGAAAGAGGTTGATGTTTCTGAAGAGTAGCATAGGCAGGAGAATATTTTTAAGCAATTTTATTGTTATATTTCTTACTGTAGCTTTATTTGAGGTTGTTTTTGTTGCAGGAGCAAAGCAGTTCTACTACGGTGGAACTTTAAGGATACTCACAGATAAGGCTTTGTCCAATGCAAATTTTTATAATATGTATTTAAAATATGACAGCCTTTCCGACAAGGTAGGAACAATTCTTGAAAATTACATGGATCAGGATGAGGCGGAATTGCAGATAGTTGATACTAAGGGTAACATAATTGTTTCCTCGACAGGATACCGACACAGCGAAAAAATCGATGTAAGCGCAATCAGCAAATTGAAAGCTGGTGAAATCAGTTCCTGGCAGGGGAAGATACGTGTTGCGGATGAAGAAGTGCTTGCCGTATCCACACCATTGGTGCAGGGCGATGCCATAGTTGGAAGTTTGAGATTCGTTACATCTGTTGAAGGAGTTAAAGCAGTGGTTAACGATCTTCTACTTAAAGCCTTTATAATAGGAGGATTGATACTGGCATTGTCATTGATTTTAACCATCTTACTGTCAAAGACAATAGTTCGTCCTATAAAGCACCTTACAGATGTTTCAAGGAAAATTGCAGCGGGAGATTTTGATGCGGTCGCAGTAAAAAAATATAATGATGAAATTGGTGAACTTTCCGATACATTAAACTTTATGTCAGAGGAAATCAAAAAAAGCAATAATCTTAAAAATGATTTTATTTCATCCATATCTCACGAAATACGGACACCTCTTACATCTATCAGAGGATGGGCAGAGACAATTGATAATAATTCTTTAGATAGTGAAGAAACAAGACAGGGAGTTCATATTATTTTAAGAGAATCAGAAAGACTTGCCAAGCTTGTTGGGGAACTGCTTGATTTTTCAAGATTTGAGTCAGGTCGCATTAATATGAATTTTGAAAAGGTTGACCTCAATCTGTTGATAAAGGATATTATAAAGCAGTATGCAGTAAGGTTTGAAGAAAAGAAACTCAATCTGATATCAAAACTTGATGATAAAATAACCTATGTAACGGGTGATACAGATAGGTTAAGGCAGGTTTTTATAAATATAATTGATAATGCCTGCAAATTTACCAATAAAAACGGTACTGTTACTGTGGCTACGCAGCATACAGATAATGGTGCAAGAGTGATTGTTGAGGATAACGGAATCGGTATACCAACAAATGAACTATCCCATGTAACAGAGAAATTCTATAAAGGAAAGAGCAAACAGTCGGGCAGTGGACTGGGTCTTTCCATAAGCAGAGAAATTGTCAGTCTCCACAAAGGAACCTTACATATAATGAGTACCGAAGGAAAAGGAACAACGGTAATTGTTGATTTAATAAGAAGTAGCTATTAATAATGGTCTTTATTTGCTCTAAAAGGAACTTCACAATTGCTTTTTGCTCTGCTTAGCA
>CAYPCH010000077.1:2316-18376 GCA_964409165.1 uncultured Oscillospiraceae bacterium
CAAAGCCCCCATTTTACTTAGTCTTTTACAACTTCTACAGATCCTCCGGCCTGCCTGATACTATCAAACACTCCCGATACTAAAGAAGACTTGCCTCCAAGAAACGGAAGACGCACTATTAGACATATTCCACCAGGTGAAGTTACTTCTATTATGTTAAGAAGATTTATAACAGCACCTGCGGGTATCGATATACGTAGAACTGTTCCAGGGAGTTGTGGACAATTAGTTTTTGGAAGTACAGGTTTTTTTGAAGGACATCCTCTGCTGTCTCCTACCCAGAATTCTGAATATTCCATAATAATACCTCCTGTTTTTATGTTTTATACTATATACTATTCAGATGCACATAAAATGTCTACATAAAATTTCATTATTTATATTATAATAAAGATTTATTATCCAAGATTATGGTTTCTTGTTGTATGAAGAGAAAAATAGAGTGAAATGTAGCAAATGTTGGTAAGCTAAAAAATTTTTATTGACATCAGGGCAGACACCTGCTACAATAATTGATAATTATTATCATTATCAATTATGAATTATGAATTACGAATTACAAGAGGTGTTTAATATGCCATTGACAATGCTCCCGGTTGGGAAGGAAGCTATAATAAATGCATGCAAGGCAAAGGATTCAACAAAGAAATTTTTAGAGGGTCTGGGTATTATACCTGGCACTACAATTTCTGTGGTATCCGAAATGAGTGGAAATCTTATTGTCTGCATAAAAGGAGCAAGAATTGCCATTAATAAGGGCATTGCTCAACAATTGATGGTTGAAGCGTAGATGGAAGGGGGGATCTAAATTGGAAAGAAGTTTAAAAGACCTGAAACCCGGCGAAAAAGCTGTAATAGTTAGAATTGCAGGAGAGGGTGCAGTTAAAAGAAGATTAATGGATATGGGAGTTACAAAAGGTGCAGAAGTTCTAGTGCGTAAAGTAGCGCCTTTAGGAGATCCTATTGAGGTTAATATACGGGGTTATGAGCTCACTTTCAGAAAATCTGAGGCTGAAAACATAACAGTCGAATAAAAATCTTTGGGACATTGAGGGCACTCAATTTTGCCTCTTTCATTCCACTCCAAGAGGCCTAATAAATAAATTTGCCTAAAGAGGCAGTATTTTTTGAATGACTAACTGATAATGATTATCAACATCGCATGAAAGGGGTTTTTAAATGGGGTATACATTTGCATTAGTGGGAAACCCAAACTGTGGGAAGACAACCATGTTTAACGAAATAACAGGAAGCACCCAGTATGTGGGGAACTGGCCGGGAGTTACAGTAGAGAAGAAAGAGGGAAGGGCAAAAAAATTTAAAGATGATATTAAAGTTATAGACCTGCCCGGGATTTATTCTCTGTCTCCATATACCATGGAAGAAATTATTGCAAGAGATTACATTATCGACGAGAAACCGGATCTCATTATAAATATCGTTGAGGCTACAAATGTTGAAAGAAACCTTTATCTGACAACACAGATTATGGAGCTTGGAGTTCCGGTGGTTATAGCTCTGAATATGATGGATGCTCTAGAGGCACGAGGAGATAAAATCAATATACAGCTTCTGGAGAAAAATTTTGGTGTACCCGTAGTTCCCACCTCTGCCAGTAAAGGGCAAGGCGTAAGGGAATTGATGGAGATGGCTCTAGGCATCGTTCAAACAGCAGCGGCAAAAATACAGCAAAAGACTCAGAAGATTTATGATGATAGAATAGAGAAAGTTATATCGATTGTTGAAGATTTGATTGATAAGCAAACCCCTGAAAAGTACAATTTGCGCTGGGTTGCTATAAAGCTTCTTGAAGGGGATGAACAGGCATATGAAAAGCTTAATATGCCTGTAACCATGATTCCCGGAATTAAAGAATGTCAACAGAGTCTCGAAAAGGAATATGACAATGATGTGGAGACCATTATTGTCGACAATCGTTACAGGTTTATTACAGGTGTTGTAAGTAAATCTGTAAAAAAGAAACCGGGTAGTGGCATGACCATATCCGATAAAATTGACAAGGTGGTTACCAATCGTATTCTTGCAATACCACTCTTTCTTGCTGTAATGTTTTCTGTTTTTCAAATTGCTTTTGGTACTATAGGTCCTGCAACAATAGACTTTCTTGATGTTTTTATCAATGAGACGGTTGCCGGTGCTGTTGGGGGATGGCTTGAAGTAGCCGGAGCTACACCATGGCTTGTAGCGTTGGTGGTTGATGGCATTATTGCAGGAGTGGGAGGAATACTTGTTTTTGTACCGCAAATAATGATTTTGTTTTTGTTTCTTTCAATATTGGAAGACAGCGGATATATGGCAAGGGCTGCCTTTGTTATGGATAGGTTGCTTAGAAAACTGGGTCTTACGGGTAAATCCTTTATCCCCATGCTCATAGGATTTGGTTGTAGCGTGCCGGGAATTATGGCTGCAAGAACTCTTGAAAATGAAAAGGACAGAAAACTTACAATTATTCTGACTCCATTTATGTCATGTGGAGCCAGACTGCCTATATATGCATTGCTTGCAGCAGCTTTTTTTGCAAAGAATCAGAGTTTTGTTATTTTTTCCATATATACACTGGGTGTTGCAGTTGCCATATTATCGGGTATAATATTAAAGAAGACTGTTTTAAAAGGAGATGCGGCTCCCTTTGTAATGGAACTTCCACCCTACAGAATGCCTACGTTAAAAGGACTTCTTATTCATATATGGGACAGGGGAAAGGGGTTTATTAAGAAAGCAGGGACTGTTATATTTGCTGCATCGGTAATTATATGGTTTTTCCAGAGTTTTAGTTTTTCGTTGCAGATGGTGGACAATGCGGAGGAAAGTATCCTCGGTGTTATTGGAAATGCAATATCACCTTTGTTTGCACCCCTTGGATTTGGTAACTGGGAATCTTCTGTTGCAATTCTGACGGGGCTTGTTGCAAAGGAAGCAGTGGTTTCTACCATGGGAATTCTTTATGGTGTTGGAGAAGTCGGAGGAGATGCGGTGGAGCTTGCAACAGCGATTCAAACGGTGTTTACACCGTTAAGAGCCTACGCATTTATGGCTTTCACACTTCTTTATATGCCGTGTATTGCTGCCTTTGGTGCTATCAGAAGAGAAATGAATTCATGGAAGTGGACATTGTTTGCGGCTGGGTATCAGACAGGTATTGCATGGATTGTTGCTTTCCTGATATTCCAGATTGGAAGCTTGTTTGGGCTTAAATAAATATTTTAAAAAGGTTGGTAAGAATGATTAAAAAAATTCCTGATTTGAAGGAACATCTTAAAAATAACAGCTATAAACTTACTGGACAAAGACTGGCTATATTGAGGCTACTTGCTGAAAACAGCAGTAAGCATCTTAATGCAGAAGAGATTCATCGTCTTCTCAAGGAAAAGGATTCAGGAATAGGTATTGCAACTGTTTACAGGACATTATCCTTACTTGAGAAACTGAAGTTTATAACACGTATTTCTTTAGATGATGGTTGTATACGATATCAGATTACTGACCCGGAAGAAAAACATAATCATCATCACCTGATATGTGATTGTTGTGGTGATATTATAGATATGCAGGAGGATTTGCTGGATTCGTTGGAAAAGCAAGTACTTAAAGAAAATGGATTTAAGGTTAGCAACCATAGTGTAAAGCTCTATGGAATTTGCAATAAGTGTTGTTCAAAGCATAAGGAGTAAGGTATAAAAGAAAGAAGGGATAATATGATTAATTGGGTTATTGGTGGCATTATTATAGCAATTACTGTTCTAATTGTAATAAGATCAATTGTGAAATTTAAAAGTGGGAAAAGCGGATGTGATTGTAGGAGTTGCAGTATGAATTGCTGTGACAGAAGGGAATAAGGAGAGAATTTTTACCCTACAAACGATAATGATAGTCAAGATTAAATACAGAACGAGGGAGATATACTACAGAACAGGGGTATGCTACAGAGAGCTATATGCAGAATTAGCGCTGTAACTCAATTTATTGAATTTGACATTCTTTTTATAACGTGATAAATTGTAAGGTGAAAAAAAGCCATGAAGGCTTTGTACATTGATTTTAAATAAAGTTTTTATACTGATAGTGATTATATTGATTATATAAGATATAGTGATTATATAGGATTAATTACACAAGATCATGAAATTAAACCACGAAGGTATGTCGTAAGAAACGACTCTTTCGTGGTTTTTAATTTTTTAGATGTAACGGAAAGGGAAGTAACATGATTAAAAGTACAACAAACAAACTATTGATAACAATACTGACTGTTATATTTGTTATAGGTTTTGCTGGATGCAGCAGTGAAAAACCTTCCTGTGAAAAGCAAAACGAACCGGTTGTTATAAAACTTGAAGGAGGGGACTGGGGTTATCCATCTCCTTTTGCCCATTACTCGAGAGGACCGGGAAGTTTTAAAATGGCATTGATTTTTGACAGCCTTTTGGAGCGAGGAGAAAAGGGTTATATTCCATGGTTGGCAGACAAATGGGAGATTTCTGAGGATGGGCTTACGTATACATTTACCCTCAGAGAAAATGTGAAATGGCATGACGGAACGGCTATGACGGCTGAAGATGTCAAGTTTTCCTTTGAATACTTTGAAAATTATCCTCCGGTATTCAATGACCTTACTATTGATGGAGAAAGCTTTATAAAATCAATAGAAACAGTGGATGCAAAAACAGCCAGATTTACAGTGGAAAAACCCATTGCGTGTGTTCTTGGGAAAATAGGGAGCGCAAGGATTATTCCTAAGCACATATGGGAGAAGGTAGAAGACCCGCAAAAATTTATTACACCGGAAGCTGTTATAGGTACCGGACCCTATAAGCTGGAGGATTACAGCAGAGAACAGGGAGCATATAAGTTTAAGGCTTTTAAAGAGTTCTGGGGACCAAAACCAAAAGCAGATGTTTTGCAGTTTGTACCTGTAAGTGACACTGTACTTGCTTTTGAAAAGGGTGAAATAGATCTTGTTACCATTACGCCCGACATCCTTTCAAGGTATGATGGAAACGAAGAGTATAAGGTGATTACAAATCCTGGATTTTGGGGTTATCGCCTTGTTTTCAACATGGAAAAAAGACCTGAATTGAAGGATAGGGATATACGTCAGGCAATAGCTTTTGCCATTGATAAAGAGGAGTTGGTGGAAAAGGTGGCCAGAAAGGCTGCTGTGCCAGGAAGTCCTGGTTATCTTCCGGTAGACCACGCATGGTATAATAATGATGTAATGAATTATGAATTCAATATTGACAAGGCAAAAGGGTTGCTAAAGGGAAAAGAAATGTCTTTTGACCTTTTAATAGCGATTGATAACGGCAGTAACAGTGAGGCAAGAATAGCGGAACTGATAAAAATAAGCTTGGCAAAAGCCGGAATAGAAATCAATGTCAAGAGTGTGGATATGAAAACCAGAGATGCTACAGTCCAAAAGAAGAATTATGAACTTGCATTGATTGGTCATGGTGGCTGGGGCGGTGATGCCGATGTTTTGAGAACCACTTATATGAGCCCAAAAAACTCCAATCAGAGTTTTACCGCAGGGATACCCGGTTATAACAATGAGATTATAAATGAACTATGCATACAGCAGTTGTATGAGATTAATCCGGTGAAAAGAAAGGAAATAGTTTTAGACCTTCAGGAGTTGATTGCCAGAGAATTACCTATGCTACCTCTTTATAACACAACAGGATACGTTGTTTTTAGGCCAGAAAAGTATAATGGTTGGAAGTATATGTTCAATCACCATGAAGTAACCCACAACAAGCTTTCCTATCTGGATGTGAATTAATAAAATGAAGAGTAGAAAAATAAAAAGTAGAAAAATAAAAAGTAGAAAAATAAAAAGTAGAAAAATAAAAAATAAAAAAATAAAAAATAGAAAAATGAAAAAGGTATTTGAATATTTAATGACTTTGTTTGTTATACTGACTTTGAACTTTATTATTCCTAGGCTGATGCCCGGTGACCCCTTCACTTATCTGTCGTCGGCAGAAGGACAGATTACCGTTACCTATTCCGAAGAGCAGATAGACAGGTACAAGGCTTATTACGGTCTGGATAGACCAATGCACATCCAGTTTGCAAGCTATATTACAAACCTTTTTAAAGGAAATATCGGTCACAGTATTTACTATAATGACAGTGTCATGAATCTTATTACAAGAAGGATTGCTTGGACCTTATTTATTGTTATTGCTGCTGTTTTAATAAGCTGTCTTGTCGGCACGGTTTTAGGGAGTTTGTCTGCCTGGTACAAAAGAGGAATGTTTGACAGACTGTTATATCCGGTGATGATTGCAATATCTGAAATACCGGCTTTCTTAATAGGTATTGCTTTTTTATTTGTATTTGCTGCAAAGCTGGAATGGTTTCCTTTATCGGGAGGTATGAAAACCTTTGCCGAATACAGTAGCTCTTTACATCGGGCAAAAGATATTTTGCATCATGCTGTTTTACCTGTATTGACTTTAGCTGTTGTAAGGCTGGGTGAATTCTACCTTATTTCAAGAGCGAGCATGATAACGGTTCTTGCAAAGGATTATATGAGAACTGCAAAGGCAAAGGGTCTTGGGAAAATACGTATAATATTCCATCATGCTCTGAAGAACGCTTTGTTGCCAATTGTAACAAGGGTATTCTTGTCTATGGGTAGTGTATTTGGTGGAGCAATACTTGTGGAAAATGTATTTAATTATCCGGGATTGGGGCGTCTTATGAGGGAAGCTGTCATGGTAAGGGACTATGTTCTTATTCAAGGCATATTTTTGTTTGTGGCCTTTGCTGTTCTTACAATGAACCTTCTTGCAGATATTGCTTATAAAAAACTGGACCCAAGGGTGAGTCAATGAAGTGTGTAAAGTTAGTAACTGCAATAATAAAAAAAACAAGTATAGCCGGTAAAGTCGGCGGAGCGGTGATTATACTTGTAATGCTGATGGGTATGTTCTCAGGATGGTTATCTTTTCAGCCTCACAACATTCCATCGGGTGCAGCTTTAGAAGCACCGGGTTGGTCACATTGGCTTGGTACAGATGATTTGGGAATAGATATATGGGCGCAAATTTGTGCCGGCGCAAGAATAAGCATTATGGTTGGGTTTGGTGTAGCCATGTTGGCAGGTATCGGGGGAAGTATCATTGGCATGATTTCGGGATATTTTGGGGGTCTTGCGGATAGGATTATAATGCGTATCACTGACATGATAATTATTTTGCCGGATCTACCTGTGATGATTGTGCTGGGTGCTTTTTTCGGGTCTGGTGTCAGGAATATTATAATTGTGCTGGCTTTGTTTTCATGGACTGTACCTGCACGCATTGTGCGGTCAAAAATATTATCAGTAAAGCGGGAAAATTATGTTGTTGCAGCAAAAAGCTACGGTGCGGATTTCCGCCATATGATGTTGTGGCATTTTCTGCCTAATGTTCTCCCCCTTGTAACAGTGAGTGTAATACGACTAGCAGGCAGAGCAGTTGTTGCAGAAGCTGGTCTGGCATTTCTGGGGCTAGGAGATGTTACTTCAAAAAGTTGGGGACTTATATTGAATCACGCAATCAATTTCAGGGGGATATATTTTACCGACTATTGGAAGTGGTGGCTGCTAAGTCCTGTTGTGGCAATTATGCTGCTGGTTATTGCTATTGCCTTTGTTGGCAGGGACATTGAAAGAATTATGAATAGCAAGACTTAAAGAGGTGTATTATGGAAAATTCAATTATCAGAGTAGAAAATCTTTCGGTTTGTTATCGTGAAAATAAAACAGAAATCCGGGCAGTAAACAATGTTAGCTTCAGCCTTGACAGGGGAAGCAGCCTTGGCATTATTGGAGAATCGGGTAGCGGGAAGACCTCCATAGCCATGGCTTTTATGGGCTTAATTAAGAAACCGGCTAAGGTTGAAGGGAAAGTGTATTACGAAAATGTTGATTTGAACAGCCTTTCTGATAAGAATAGGAATCTTTACCGTTGGTCAAAGATTGCTGTTGTATTCCAGAACAGTCTCGATGTATTAAACCCGGTTCTTACTGTACATGAGCAAATATTAGAATGCATTCATCGTCATAAGGATTTTTCTGAGACTGAAGCAAATAAGAAAGTAGTGAAATTAATTGAAATGGTTGGTCTTGACGCTGGATGGAGTGCATATTATCCTCACCAGTTGTCGGGAGGTATGCGGCAAAGAGTGCTCATCGCAATGGCATTATCCTGTGAGCCAGAGGTTTTAATAGTAGATGAACCCACAACAGCTTTAGATGCAGCTGCGAAGGACGAAATAGCAGAGCTTCTTGCAAGACTTCACAAAGAAAAGAAATTTGCTCTTGTGGTAATTTCCCATGAGATGCTCATAGTCTCAAAGCTTGCAAGCAGGTTAATGGTAATGTATTCAGGCAATATTGTTGAAGAAGGGTTAACATTGGATGTGCTGAAAAACCCGATGCATACCTATACAAGAGGACTGATTCAGGCTTCTGCGGATATAAATCCCTATGGAGATTTGTGGGGCATACCGGGAGAAGCAGGTGGCAACAGTTTGGGTGGGTGTGCTTTTTACCAGCGCTGTAATCAGAAGGTGCCGGAATGTAAAATAAAAATGCCTGAGTTAGAATATGTATCCATAGAAAGGAAGGTAGCCTGCAACCGGGGAGGTATTGTAACACTTTTGTCCGCTCGGGGGATTTGTAAAAGTTTTGCATTTAAAGGGAGGAAGGTAAAGGCATGTGAGGGCTGTGATATTGATGTGCGTTCAGGGGAAGTAGTTGTACTAATGGGAGAATCCGGTTCTGGTAAGACTACTCTGGCAGGTATTTTATCTGGCACACTTGAAGCAGATAAAGGAGAGGTTGTTTTTGAAGGTCAAAGGGTTATGGGAAACAGTGCCACCAGCCGCAGAAATGGTATGCAAATTGTATTTCAGGACCCTTTTACAGCGACAAATGAGCATTTGACAATTGCACAAGCGGTAAGGGAACCTCTCGAAATATTAAGGCATGGAACAAAAAGAGAACAAATGGACAGAGTAAAACAGGCGCTGAAAGACGTTCAACTGCCGTGGGATGATGAGTTTATTGCAAGAAAGTGCTACAGTTTAAGTGGGGGACAAAGACAGCGTGTTGCTATTGCAAGAAGCCTTGTTATGGAGCCAAAGCTTCTTGTTGCCGATGAAATCAGTTCCATGCTTGACCCATCCGCCCAGGCCAATTTACTTAGACTTCTTAAGGGGTTGCAAAACTCAAAGGGTTTTGCCATGCTGTATATTACTCATGATATTGCAATAGCAAGAAAAATTGCAGACAGGATTTGCATAATGAATGAAGGACGGATTATTCGACTTTGCTCAGACGGTACCGAAGCTCTAAACGTTTGTCTATAGGGGTTGTCATAGTAATGGAATTTTCACTGTTCAAAACTGTTTTGAATTCATAGTTGTTCGGGTCGGTTATATATAGTGTATCGTCACTGTCGAATCTAAATTTTAAACCCCTTATACTTGTGTTTACATACATCATACCGGTTTTTTCATCGTAGTGCATCCTATATCCTATTTTTTTATCGCTGGTTACCCATGTTCCCAGATATGGGTTTGCTATGCTTTCGTCCACCTCAACACCATGCAACTTATGTTTGGGTATGGATACAGGTAAGTTCCTGGCATATTTCGAAAATTCGGGAACGGACATTACAGTAAAAATAGAAGAAAAAACGATTGATAGTATCAGTAATAGTAATCCTATCCATGAATGGGACTTAGCTGATGCTTGTCTCCTTTCAGGCACATTCATCTCTTTAGCTAGGGCTAATTGCTCGCTATAAGTTTTTACACCTCTTTTCTGCATTTCTTCATACAGACTTGAGGTTACTTCATCACTGGAAGAATTCTCTTTTTTGACTACAACAGTTTGAGCTAACATATCGTGAGGTGACTGTTTCTTTTTTGAAAACACAGCTACAAAGAAAAAGATAACAGGAACAAAGGTAATTACAGATGCTATGGATTTTATCAAGGCTCTTGTAATAATTTTTATGATATTGCCGTTGTTGTAACAAACAACTTCGAGACCCATAATCAGTTTTCCCGGGGTAGCAGATAAACCTGAATATAAAAAGATTACTTCATATAACGTATAGAAAAGACAATATGTCATGTAAAATGTTGATAAATCATTATGATTTCTTTCAAGAACACCCTGAAGTTGTATTTGAACTCCAAGTAATTTTAATAATACAAGTACCCCCGCATACAATCCTGCAACTGTAAGGCTGTCAAAAAAGTAGGCCCAAAACCTTCTGGATAAATTGCTTATGTTCATATATTCCTCCCCAAATTTTTTTCTCTGTTTTTCTGAGAAATTGTCTATAAATATATTATAATGGGTTAAAGTTATCTTGACTACTGTTTTTTACACAATTTTATATTATATTGGCAAGGGATTTTGCGACAAAAGAAAAAAATGTATACAAAGAGTATGAATTAGCAGGAACATGGGAGAATCCTATAGAGTTAAATAAGGAGCTAATTCAAAGAGCTAACCACCAATACAAAAAATACAATTTGGATTATAAATTTTCAAATAATGATTTGGTTTTTGATTTTAATGAGTTTATTATGGAACCGGCTAGAAGTACACTAAAATATAGTGTTAAGTCTTCCAATAGATCTAAATGAATTTATTTCAAAAATAGTGATTGGATCATACGGTATATTCAAATTGATAATTATTTAACACAAAGTGACTATCGTCACGACAAAAAGTGACGAAGGTCACGACTTTTCTTTTTCTATTGACATTATGAATTCCATAAGATAACATGTTAGCAAGATGTAAACAATTTACGAAATATAACATAAAATCAAAATTATTACTACTAGTTTAGGGGACAAAATGACGATATGAGATACATATTTGTAAAACAACATGATACAACTGATTGTGCTACTGCTTGTTTAGCTATGGTTTGTCTGCATTATAAAAAAGAAACCACAATAACAAAACTAAGAGACATTATGGGCACAGACATTAAAGGAAGCAATCTTGTCGGTTTAAAAAATTATGCTGACGAGTTGGGTTTTACTTCTCAGGCTGTCAGAGTAGACAAAGAAAGTTTTATGAGCAAATATACTTTAAGATTTAATTAACAAAGAAGTATAATTAGGCAAACATAATGTGATTTTATTCATTACATATAATAATATAAATTTTTAATTGTAGGTCACTTCTTGCTAGCAAAGATGACATATATAGTAAACAAAACTAACGAAAGGGGAAATAATACTATGAAAAAATTAGTATCAATTTTAACATTAATAGCGGTAACTAGTTTGAGTATTTCAGTAGTATTTGCAAATGAAAGGCAGTTTGTAAATAGTGAAAAAGTATCGGCTAGTTTAAAGGAAGAATTGCAAACCAATCTAAACAATAACGATGTGAATGGTTTGAATTCAAAAATGGTAGTTCCATCTAAGGAGGAGGTGAAAGGGTCATTACTTGAGGAATTTAATAAAAATCCTGAACTGCACAAAGATAATATTTTGGCTGTTGATGAATTAGCTGAACAATATGTTAATTGGGCTGAAGCAAATAAAAACAATGATTTAGCCTCACAAGATTGGAGATGGTATCCACATTTTCATGTATGGGTTGAAGAACCTTATATATATGCTAGTTATGAGGATAAACAGTATGATTATTCAAATTCGTATGAAGTAGACAATAGAAATTCAAGTATTCCGTACAATCTTAAGAGAGGAAGAGAAATTGAGTTTTATGCTAAGCTTGGATTTGAAGGAAGTGCTGAGGTTAAGACAGCATTTAAGGGTGGCGTTAAGTTAGAAGGTTCAGTAAAACAAAAAGCAACTATAGAAAGTGATGTTACGGTACCACCAGGAACTTTCTGGAAGGCTACACCTTACGCTATTACCCAATACGAGCTTGCTATGGGTGTACAAAGCACTTTTAAAATAACACCTGATCCAGTTATTACTATACCAAGACTTGAACATATGGGCATAGATACATACTATGGAAAAAACAAAACCGCACATGGAAATGGTGTAAAACCCTCAACCATTCCATAAAAAATGTATCAAAAGGACTACTTTTGTAGTCCTTTTGATACATAAAAGATTAAAAACAAAGGAATTAGGATATGCTCAAATGGGTAAAAAAGCAAAATGCGTTGAAGTTGTTTTTAGAATTGTGAGATTTAATTGTAACTCATAGAGCTTATTCCTGATGTTATTGTTAACTTGTAATGCAGAAAAGTAAACTGACAACTAAGTTTGGTGGTCGTAATCAAAAGAATATAAAGGTGAGAGTAGACATGTTAAAGAAAATAATTCAAGTATTAATAGTTATTATACTTATTACTTATACATTGTTATCAAGTATTGAATTAAACGTTATATACGCAAATAATTTTATAAATGATACAGTGCAGCTTGAGGATGAATATATATTGAAACTTTTCAATAAAAAAATAGATATAACTAATAAATATAATAATGAAAACTATAGTGTATATAAACATGGGGTGAATGATTTAGATAAAAACAATGAGTTTTTTGAGTTTGACGAATCAGAAAAACATTTATCTGAAGGTTTGTGGGGATTAGAAACAATAAAATATACCTCTGTAGCAGAAGAAACTTATAATATCAAAGAATTAAATTCTGTTACAGTTGCGGTGTTAGATACTGGTGTGAGTAGTGAACATCCTGATCTTAAAGAATGTATGGTAAGTGGTTTTAATTTTCTAGAGAACAGCACAAATACAAATGACGACAATGGACATGGAACACAAATGGCGGGATTAATTGCAGGAAAAACAACTGGTGTTGCTCATGGAGTAAATATTATGCCAATTAAAATTTTGGATAAGAACGGTAATGGCAACACTGAAAATTTTGTTAAGGGAATAATTTGGGCCGTTGATAATGGTGCAGATATAATTAATTTGAGTCTAGGTAGAAGAAAATTTATATATGGTTCGTATGGAAAGATAATTAGAGATACATACAGCGAATTAGAACGTCTAGCAATAGAATATGCTTTGATTAATGGCGTTACAGTTGTTACAGTTGTAGGTAACTTTTCAGAAAATGATACCTGCTATCCAGCAGCTTACACTTATAGAAAAACATTGACAAAGCCAATAATTGTTTCAGCAATTGATGAAAACAAGGATAAGCTTAACTTGTCAAATTATAGTGATAGAGTTGATGTTTCTGCACCAGGGCAGAGAGTACTTAGTACGTATCCTTTTGAGTTAGATATAGGATTTGACTTGTACATGAATAAAGATCATGATGGATATATTTTAAGTTCAGGGACATCACATGCGTCTGCTTTTGTAGCAGGTTTTTGCTCAATAGTAAAAGCCTATAATAAAAATTTAACAAATGATGAAATTAGAGAAATTGTATTATCATCAGTAACTGATATAGGTGATGAAGGATGGGATGAATATTTTGGTTATGGGATAATAGATTTTGAAAAACTCCTCAGTTTTTCAATTCCAAGAATATCAAAAATTAGCATACTTGAAGATGGTGATTTATACCAAGATGCTATTCGTTTATATGATAAAAATAGTATAGCAAATTGTAATAATAATATGAGTGTAAGTGAATCTGTGTATATTACTGTAGAAGAGTACTTGACAGAACCAGATATTTATCTGCTGAAAGACTTTACAGTTCAAGAAATGGTTTATGGAAAATTTGATTATCAGATGATCTTTGAAGACGTAGGACTATATAAGTTGAATTACAGTATTCCGGATAATTCATTTGTACAGAATTCTTCTAAGGTTGTAATAAAACCCAAAAAAATATTACCTAATATTTCACCTGGCTGTTACGAAAAGGGAGTAAATCTTGAGTTGTTATCACCCACTTCAGGAGCATCTATTTACTATACAATTAATAATATGCCTGTCGTTGTTAATGATGAACTGAATCCGAACGCTATAAAGTATCAGAAACCTATTATAATAAACAGTTCAACAAAACTAAATGCAGTAGCATATAAGAAGGGTATATTGAGTAAGTATGATACATTTGAATATATTATTAATGATGGAAACAATAATATGCAGTCAAGAAAAGAAAATGTTAAAGATTTACATAAGATAAGAGATGTATCGGAAAATAGGAAAAATATAGAAAGAGTCAATTTAATTGAAACACAAGATTCTATTATATATAAAAATATGTTGGAAAAATATAATGAGTTTATAATTGCTCAAAATTTGCTTGAATATATTGAGAAAACACAAAAGAATCTTATAATAGATATAGATGAATTAAAAATTAATATAGGTACAAAAGAATTGATAGAATTAAGAAATCTAAAAGAAGATCTGGTTCTTAAAATAAATAAACTTGATATTGGCGTAGATAATATGGTGTTTTGTTACAGTGTAGATTTATTAATCAATGAGCAATTGGTAGATAAAAATAGTCTGTTGGATTTATATATTAAGTTAGATCCAACCTTAAACCCAAACAATCTGGCGGTATGTTATTTAGAGGATATCGTTAATAGTAATAATATGCTGGTTGATGGTTTTTTTATACCTGAGCATTTTGTAATACCACACAAGAATGGCTCTATATTTCTAGGAAGATTAAAGCAGCACGCTTTCTGTGACGTAAAGGATGAATATATTAGTGATATTGTTAACTTTTTATGGATAAGAAATATTATAAAAGGTATCAGCAGTAATGAATTTAAGCCAAATGATATTTTAACAAGGGCAGAATTGTCTGTTTTACTTAATAAATACTTTGGGATATCTTCAAAGAATGACTATAAACTAAGATTTATTGATGTGCCTCATAATAGTTGGTTTTATAAGGATGTAAAATCCCTGACTGATTTCGGTATAATCAAAGGTATTACGGAACTTGAATTTAAGCCTAACGATTCAGTGAAAAAGCAAGATTTAATAGTATTGTATGTAAAAACTTTTCTTACGTATTTTAGTATCGACGATAAAGATATTATCACATACGAGAATAATTTTGCATATAATGATGAATATCAAATTAGTGCTTATGCTAAACAGTATGTAGAAATTGCGAAAACTATTGGGATTATTGAGCCTAATACAGAATTAATGTTTATGCCATGCTCTTCAGTTACCCGTGAAGAAGCAGTTGAGATACTTTATAAGCTAATTATAAACGCTTCTCAACTGAAGTATATAAATTATAAGAAGGGAGTTTAGTGTATGATTGTAAAAGCAAAAATTTCAGTCCTTTGTGTGGTTGCATTACTTTTGGTTGGTTGTAATGATATAAAAGATTTTAAAAATTTAAAAGATGCTAAGAATCAGTTAAATTGGATTGAATCAACTGGATACAATTCAAGAGATGATAAAATAATTAAATATGGTGAATATGATTATAAGAACCTTGGGGACTGTGAAATTGATTTCTGGATTGAAATATATGAAAATGGTACTCTAATTAATAGGACAGAAATGGATAGGAAAACGCAAAAACAAGATTTGAACTACATGGGCACTGTAGGGTATTATGTAAAAAATACCGGTGGAGTCCTTACTTGGATGTTAAGGCATGATCAAAGTTTTAATACATTTGAAACATCAAATTTCTTTGAAGAATATAAATATACTGAAAGCAATATTATGACAAATATACATTTGCATGAATATAACACAGAATGTGTTTTGATTGAGTATGCAACTAACAAAGATAAAATTTCTCAGATAACGAATACTAGGATTGACCAAAAATATTATACGGATTTAATAAGCAATAATGATTTTGTATATTTATTGAAATTCAAGTATAGACTGAGGTGATGTAAGTATAATTTAGCCATGGTTTGAATGCATTAATAGTTTTGATTCTTTCACTAACAGACAGCGTTGATACTCATGTGAAAAAGTGGATGTGCAATCAGAGAAGAAATTTGCCTCTTTTATTTCACTCTAAGAGGCTTGATAAAAGTTCCCTTGGCGAACACCGAAGGGAACTTTTATCACATTTTGGATTGATTTAGTCCTAAATGGGTTGATTTAAT
>CAYPCH010000078.1:0-18307 GCA_964409165.1 uncultured Oscillospiraceae bacterium
GCTTACAGCAATAATTACGAAAAAACAAACCAAACCTTTTAATACTCTTCTATTTGTCATTTTTCTCCCCCATAAAAATAATATTTGCTACAATTTCTTCTATTTTTGAGCATTAAAATTTTACCATTATTCTTTCATATAGTCAACATTTTATAAATTTTCAATTTTCACATCTTCAGAACTTCAGAACTTCAGAACTTCAGAACTTCAGTATAATTGCCTGCTGGGCACATAAAACAGAATTGAGTACCACAATGGGTACCCAATTCTGTTTAATTGTTTTTCAAAATAATTAAAAAATACTAAAACTAATAACTAAAAAACTTATAAACGGTAGAATGCCTGTATTTTTGTCCTGCTTTCAGTATAGGAGACGGAAAATGGCTGTGCTTTAACGCATTAGGGAAATATTGGGTCTCAAGACAAAACCCACTCCATTTTTTGTAGCGCACATCGCCTTTACCAATTTGCTCCTCTCCAATGTCATTTCCCGAATAAAACTGCATTCCAGGCTTAGTTGTGTAGACTTCCATACGCCTCCCGCTTGTAGGCTCATAAACCTCTGCTGCTTTGCTTAATGCTCCTTCGCTGCCGTTTAATATCCAATTATGGTCGTAACCCTTTCCATTAATAAGCTGAATATTCTCACTTAATATGTCATCCCCGATTGGCTTCATTTGAGTAAAGTCCAAGGGTGTACCTTTAACCTTCATAATCTCACCGGTCGGCATAAATTCGTCATTTATTGCCGTAAAACTATCAGCATAAATCCTGAGTTCATGCTTTAGAATATCGCCGGATGAATGACCTGCCAGGTTAAAGTATGCATGATTTGTAAGGTTCACAACCGTGTCCTTATCGGATACAGCTTCATAATCCATCATCAGGGAATTGTCATCCGTCAAGGTATAAACAACTTTCACATCAAGGTTTCCGGGATAATTTTCTTCACCGTCCCTGCTCATATATGCAAGCCTAAGGCATTCCCTTCCTTCCCCTGACGCTTCCTCTGCATCCCATACCGCTCTGTGGAAACCCTTGCTTCCCCCGTGGAGGTGATTGTTTCCTTCATTGCTATTGAGAATATATTCAGTGCCGTTTAATTCAAACCTTGAATTCTCAATTCTGTTTGCATGTCTTCCTATAATGGCACCCATAAACTTTTCATTCTCAATATAGCCTTGAAGCTTATCATAGCCTAATACAATATCATCCACCTTGCCATGTTTATCGGGTAAAAGAAGCGAAACCACAGTACCTCCGTAATTGGATATTTTAACCTTCATACCGTTTTTATTGGATAAAGTATAAATACTTATATCTTCACGGTCACAAGCATCACTAAACTTCTCTTTAACAATACCCATCAGCTTAATTCTCCAGAATATATTTGTTGAGCATTGCTTCGAGAACTTCCTGTCTTCCGGATTTATTAACTATTTGGTCATTTTCCAATGCATATTTTTCAAGCTCTTTAAAGCCAACTTTTCCATTAACTATATCGCTTCCAATTCCGCTCTTATAGCTTTGATATCTTTCTTCTACAACCTTATCAAATTTACCGTCGGTAACCATTTTATATGCAATCTTCAACCCCTTTGCAAAGGTATCCATACCGGCAATATGCGAATAGAACAGGTCAATCGGCTCGAATGAACCCCTTCTTACCTTTGAATCAAAATTCAGTCCGCCGGTTGTAAAACCTCCTGCTTTAAGTACTTCATACATTGCAAGAGTTGTATCATAAATATTAGTCGGGAATTGGTCGGTATCCCATCCTAACAGCAAGTCACCCTGGTTTGCATCTATGCTTCCGAAAACTCCGTTTGCTCTTGCAACCCTGAGTTCGTGCTGGAAGGTATGAGCAGCAAGTGTAGCATGGTTTGCCTCAATGTTCATCTTGAAATCCTTCTCTAATCCGTAGGTCCTTAAGAAGCCTACTACTGTTGCAGTATCAAAATCATACTGGTGTTTTGTAGGTTCCTTCGGCTTTGGTTCAATCAGGAACTGCCCTTTAAATCCAATTTCCTTTGCATAATCCACAGCCATTCTCAAAAATCTTCCCATATTATCAAGTTCAAGCTTCATGTCTGTGTTGAGCAAGGTTTCATAACCTTCTCTGCCACCCCAGAATACATAGTTCTGACCGCCCAAATCAAAGGTAATTTCCATAGCCTTTTTAACCTGAGCTGAAGCAAACGCAAATACATCTGCATTCGGTGAAGTGGATGCGCCATGCACAAACCTAGGATTTCCGAAAGCATTGGTTGTTCCCCATAGAAGCTTTACGCTGCTTGTTTTCATATACTCCTTTATAAGAGCTACTATTTCGTCAAGTCTTTTGTTAGTTTCTTTCAATGTTGAAGCTTCAGGAGCTATATCCCTGTCATGAAAGCAGAAGAATGGCACTCCAAGCTTTTCACAGAATTCAAAGTTTGCAGCAACCTTCGCTTTTGCCAATTCCATAGGGTCTGAAATACTGTCCCACGGCCTTATTGCTGTTCCCGGTCCGAAAGGATCTGCTCCTGTTCCCTGGAATGTATGCCAGTAAGCCACTGCAAATCTCAAATGCTCTTTCATAGTCTTGCCATCGATAACCTCATCCGGGTTATAATACTTAAACGCAAGAGGATTATCAGAATCTTTCCCTTCATAAACAACCTTTGATACATCTTTAAAATACTGAGTCATAAATTTTTGCCTCCCATTTTTATTTTTTCGTCGTTTCACTTTGTGAAACGTAACTTTACCTTCCAAACAATACCTTTACAGGTATTATAGCCGCACCGAGAACCGATGCTTTTTCCCCTAGTTGGGATTTTGTTATTTCAACATCCTGTGCAGGTCGTTTTAATGCCCTACAGTCTACTATCTTCTGCAACTGGCTCATAACTAAATCCGCATAGTTTACAAACTCTTTTCCTATTACTATTTTTTCCGGATTCAGTATGTTAACAATGCTTGAAATAGCTAAACCTAAATATCTTGCAGATTCTATCAGTATATTTTTTGATACCTCATCCCCATCTTTTGCAGCAACAATTATTGTATCAATATCAATTTCTTCAATGTCTTTCACATCATTAAGCTTCGATACTATGCCCTGCTTAACCAGCTTTTTTGCCTTCTCCACAATGCGTGTGGTTGAGGATATGGTTTCAAGGCATCCGTAATTACCGCACCCGCATTTGATACCGTTGTCATCAACAACTATGTGTCCCACTTCTCCGGTACTTCCTCCGGCGCCTCTGTAAGGTTTGCCCTCAATAAATATACCTGAACCTATTCCTGATTTAATGTTTATACAAACAAAGTTGTTTATTCCTTTGCATGTACCAATCCAGTTTTCACCTATGGCAGATGCCATAGCTTCATTCTCCGCATAAACCGAAATATCCGGAAATTCCTCAAACGGTATTTTAATCTCCTTATTCTCCCATTCAAGGTTCGGAGCTAATATTATCTTTTCTTTTCTTGTGTCAATCATACCAGGTATAGACATTCCTACTCCCAAAAGCCTGTCAGTTTGAATGTTATGATTATCTATGATTTTTTTGATTTCTTTCCCGGCAATTTTTATTACTTCTTCAAACACCGCAGGTTTAGGCATTTTAAGAAGTCTTTCTTCAATAACCTCGTTTGTAGTGTCCATAAGTATGAAGCTTAGATAGTTTATATCCATATCAACACCGATGGAGTAAAACGATCTTGGCTTAAGCTCCAGCATTACCGGTCTTCTGCCGCCTTTTGACACACCGACACCCTTCTTGGTTATATAACCTTTGTCCATAAGCTCAGAGACTATTCCCCCGGTTGCCGTAGGCGATAACCCAGTCAATTTGGATAATTCAGCCCTTGATATCTCCTTGTTAATCCTTATCAAATCAAGGATTACGGTTTGATTGAATTTCTTTAAAAATTTATTATTGCCTGTTCTGTTCTTTGTCATAACTTATCTCCAATATGCTCTCAAACTATACTATAAGAAACGTTGAGGCTTCTTGAAACGGTACTTTTGTTTTAATCAAATGATACCTGCAAGATCTGAAAAATCCTTTTTTAAAGAACCGTACAAGCGTTTATACATGTCATAGTATTTATTATACCGTTTGTTTATTTCCATATCAGCGTTTTGTCTGGTTTTTACCTTTATGACTTCATCACAGGCCTGATTTACACTGCTGTAAACACCTGTTCCTACGCCTGCAAGCAATGCCACACCAAGAGCCGGGCCTTCGCTGGAGTTTATCGTTACAATATCGGTTCCAAATACATCAGCCTGCATCTGTCTCCAGATTTTGCTCTTTCCGCCTCCTCCTGATGCTCTAACCTCAGAAACATCCACACCCATTTCCTTTATTATCTCCATGCAGTCTTTAAGACTAAATACCACGCCTTCCATTATTGATCTTATAAGATCCGGCTTTTCGTGTTTTGCTGATAGTCCGAAGAATACACCTTTGGCGTTAGGATCTAGATGAGGAGTTCTTTCCCCCATCAGGTAAGGCAAATAAATGAGACCGTTACATCCAGCATCTGCATTTGCTGCTTCCTGATCCATCAGGACATAAGGGTCTATTTTCATAAGCTCTGCAGTTCTTTTTTCTTCAATGCAGAAATTGTCCCTGAACCATTTAAGCGACAAACCTGCACCCTGAGTAACACCCATAATGTGCCATGTATTAGGCACTGCATGACAGAAGGTATGTACTCTTCCTTTAAGATCAATACTCACATCTTCAGAGAATGCAAATACTACACCGGATGTACCTATTGTTGAAGACACGACACCGGTTCTTACTATTCCGTTTCCAACTGCACCCGCTGCCTGATCACCAGCACCGCCTGCCACCGGAGTTCCTTCTTTCAGACCTGTCAACAAGGAAGCTTCTTTGTTAACCTTGCCGCTGATTTCCTGGGATTCATAGAGTTCACCCAGCATGCTTTTTTCAAGTCCAAGCTTGGACAGTACTTCGTCGCTCCATTTTCTTTTTGGTATATCCATCAGTTGCATACCGCTTGCGTCAGAAACCTCTGTTGCAAATTCACCTGTAAGACGGTATCTTACGTAATCCTTTGGAAGTAAGATTTTTTTGACCTTTTCAAAAATCTGAGGTTCATTGTTTTTCACCCACATAATCTTTGAAGCTGTAAACCCTGTCAGTGCAGGGTTTGCAGTAATCTCCACAAGCCTTTCCCTGCCGATAATTGAAGTAATCTGCTCGCATTCGGCAGAACTTCTCTGATCACACCAGATAATTGCTTTTCTTAAAACCTTCCAGTCTTTGTCCAAAAGGACAGCACCATGCATTTGCCCTGAAAGACCTATACCTTTGATTTGTGCCGCATCTATGCCGCTTTTTGCAATAACTGTTTTTATCGACATATATGAAGCTCTCCACCAGTCTTCCGGGTCTTGTTCCGCCCACCCTACTGCGGGTTGATACAATGGGTATTCTTCCAAAGCACTGGCAATTGTATTGCCCTGCACATCGAACAGTACTGTCTTTGTACCCGATGTTCCGATATCAATTCCTAACAAATACGACAAGTACATTCCCCCCTATCAAATAATTATAACTTTATAAGACCACATTAATAAGTATATCTTTTTTTTACTAATATTTCAATATGTTTATTTAAAAAAAACTTTGGGACATTGAGTCCCAAAGCTTTTTGCCAAATTTCCTTTCAGGAAATGGTCCTAAAAATAAAACTGAGTACCCATTGAGGGTACTCAGTTTTGCCTTAGTTTATAATATAATATTATTTAATCTCATTATATTCTTTAAGTCTTTCCTTAGAAACATATCGTAAAAAAAGTTTGTTATCAGGGTCTAAAAAAACTTTAAGCAGTTCAGGATCAAAGGCTTTTCCGCTTTCTTCATTCATAAGAGCGAGTGCATCGGCAATATGCATAGCCTCCCTGTATGGCCTGTGTGTCGTTATAGCGTCCCAATAATCCGCTACTGTAACTATTCTTGCTTCAAGAGGAATATCATATCCTTTAAGCCGCTGGGGATATCCCTCTCCGTCAAATCTTTCCTGGTGACAATAGGCTATTAAAACCGCTGACTTGATATTTTCAATTTTACTAAGAATCTTCATTCCTATTTCAGGATGCAGTTTTATTTCATCAAACTCTTCCTCTATAAACTTGCCGGGTTTATTCAGCAGGTTATCTTTTATAGTAATTTTGCCGACATCATGTACGATTGCTCCTAGATATATATCCCTTACTTCCTTTTGTGACAGTCCTATTTCTATTGCAATATCCTTTGAATAATTGGCTACCCGTTCAACATGCCCACCTGTATATGTATCCCTTGATTCAATTGCGCTTGCCAATACAAGCATGAAATCTTCCAATTGTTTTTCTGCAGCTTTTTGAAGTTGTACCGCATGGTTTTTTTCATTTTCCAGTTCTCTTGTCTGTGATTTTACCAATCTCTCAAGCAAGCTACTTTTTTGCACTGCTATATCCTTTTGCTTCTCTATATCATCTTTGTTTTTCTTCAATTCCAGATTCCGGACTATTTTCGCCCTTAACTCGCTAAAATTAAATGGTTTAAAGATAAAATCAATTGCTCCCTGCTCAAGACTTTTTATCTTGGTTTCCTCATCTGTTTTTGCTGTAAGGAATATTACTGGAATGCTTTTGTTTTCTTCTTTTTTACGCAAGTTTTTAACAAATTCGAGCCCATCCATAACAGGCATCATTACGTCACTTATAATAATATCTGGTTTGTATTTATCGACTTTTTCCAGCCCTTCTTTTCCATCACTGGCAAGAAGTATATTGTATTTGTCCTTAAGAATGGACACAATATACTTCTTTAGGTCGATATTGTCATCTATAATCAGCACAGTGCTTTTTGTAATATCTTTAATAACAGGCTTATCTTGTATCTTTTCCGTTCTTGTATACGCATCCTCTACAATATGCATTTTTGCATTGGAAACGGTACCTTCAAGCTGAGCATAATCAGCATTATCAAAGGGTATTGTTATTTTAAATGTTGAACCTCTTCCAAGAATGCTTGATACAGATATCACTCCTAAGTGCAGTTCAACAATTTCTTTAGCATAAGCAAGTCCAATTCCAGAACCCTTTACATAGCATGGAAGCTCTGGCGATTCTACTTGTCTGAATCTATCAAATATAGTGGATATTTTGTCCTCAGGAATGCCAATCCCTGTATCTTTTACAGTTATGGTAAACTCACTGTCTGAGCTGTCAAGAAGTACAATTATTATTCCTCCTTCGGCAGTAAACTTAATTGCATTTGACAATAGGTTGGCAATTGCATTTTCAAACAAATATAGGTCTACTGCTGTTACAATTTCATTTGATGTATCCGATAAAATCAAATTGATATTTTTTCTTTCTGCAATTGATTTTACTGAGTCAACATAATCTTTAAGGAAACTATTTATATTGACTTTATTTTTATTAAGTTTCATTTTTCCTTCCTGTATTTTAGAAAACTCCAGAAGGTCGTTAATGTGATTTAAAAGTCTTTTGCTATTGGAATTCATTATTTGAAATATATCATCATCAAATTGCAGCTTGCTACCATAGCTCTCGTTTAGTATACTATCCAAATATCCTATTATTACAGTTAAAGGTGTTCTTAATTCATGGGATACATTTGAGAAAAAATCGGTTTTTTGTTTATCAATCTCCTGTAGCTTGTTGTTTGATTCAATTAATTCATTTTCTACTCGTTCATGTTCACAGATTAGTTTTGTAAATTTAGTAACACTGCTTACCAGATAAGCAAGAAGCCTATAGCTTATTTTTACATCTATGTGATAATCCAACACCACAATTCCAAGCTGCTCTTCCGCAGCATACAAAGGTTTTACTATCAGTGCAAATGGTTTGTTTGACGGAAGGTATTTGCTTGGTATAATCTGATCACAAAGTGAATAGTCAGTATTATTAGCATGCACTCTTCCTTCCGTACATGCCAATACCAGCTTTACTGATTCAGGAAATGACCACGACTCTCCTGGATTATGGATTACAGGGGCGTCATATAAAGAAATGTAAAAGTTTTCCATATTAAATTCATTAATAAAGTAATTTCTTAATGAATTGATAAGTTCTTTTTCTGATGTTTGATATGATATACTCAATATTCCGTAATTGACGCTATCTATAAATTTCATAAATTTGCTGTACATTTCCGTGGTTACATTATTGTTATATATAGTTTCAGTTATGTGTACAGCATACTGAAGTATGCTCTGAATCCTGCATAATGCTGTATTTGAACTCGACTTGCAAACCTTCCCATACTCTTTTAATCTCACTAAAATATTATGAACATCAGTATAATTCTCTCTTAAAAAGGGTTCTCCAACAATAGTATTATAAAGACTTTTGAGAAATTCCATACCAGTATCGTCTTCTTCAAAACCTGCAATAAATCTTTCTACCAAATTAATCAATCTGAGATAATGTGCATTACCGTCCGCTTCACTTTTTATGCCTTCTAAAATTTTCCTGTCATCTTTAATGCTTTCTTCTTTTTGATTTATGAAATATATACTTTTGGCTCCAGGCAGACATCCACAAGATGACCTTATTACCATTTGTGCAGGAAGTACCTGTAACTGGCTTACTTCTTCTCCATATATCAAATTCCTGACAGTTTCAATGGCTTTTTCCGCCATTTTACCAATCGGCTGTTTCACCGTTGTCAAAGGTGGCAATTGAACATGATCTCCATAAATATCATCATACCCTGTAACTTTTACTTTTTCCGGTATCTTAATGCCATTTTGCGAAAGCTCATTTATAATCCCCAGAGCCATTTCGTCATTACAACACATAACAGCATCTATTTCTATATTCTTATTTTTGATCATTTTCCTAGCAGCGTTTATCCCGCTTTGATGTTTAAAATTCCCTTCAAAAACCATGTTCGGCTCATACTCAATACCATGCCTTTTTAACGCTTCCTTATAAGTATAAAACCTTGTAACAGCATCAATATTGTTTTCCTCTCCCTTTAAAAAGGCTACCTTTTTACATCCATGATCATAAACGAGATGATCAAATAACTCGTTAATTCCTGTTGAATTGTCAATTATAATACTATGTATACTACTACTCCTATCATATTCAACACCCATACTTACAAGAGGTATATCTAAAGCATTTTTAAGATACCCAATTACCTCCATCTTATCAGAAACTCTTGCAACTAGAGCCGATGAAGCTAGAATCACGCCGTCAATATTTTCTTTATAGATAAGGTCATAAAGTACGCTGTATTGATACAGATAATCATTTGTATAATTAGGTCCCCTTACCGGAAATATATAAAGATTCATATTCATTTTCTCACACAATTGCCTGGCACTACTGGAAATGGTCTGATTAAAGAGAGAATTCATATCGTCAACTACCAATCCAATAGTTAATCGTCGATTTTTATTTATCATAAAAGTTCTCCTTCTTTGTAAGATTTTAAATAATTCAGAGTTTTCATCTTACACAAAGAATTTAAGTTTCAAACTATTTATCGTCAATAAATGTTTTTTTATTATACAAATTTACATAACGCAACGTGGTGAAATGATTTTTTCAATATAGGATGATTTCCTTGATAATATAGAGTTTGCTTTGCAAAATGGCACATAAAAAAGCACCCTTGATAGGGTGCCAATCTATATTATTTTCATAAAGCTCATATAAAGTTGCAAATTCAAGAACAGTTCCTTACTTTTCAGTCTTAAAATGAAACTATAGTTCCGAGTATGTATCTTTTTACAAGTGCATAGTCTGTTGAATTTACACTTCCATCACGGTTTACATCTGCCGCAATCAGTGCATCGCCTCTCAATGTTGCAGTACCAAGTATATGCCTTTTAATTAATGCATAATCTGTAGAATTGACATTAGTATCATTATTCACATCACCATAAGTAATCTGAGGCGGAGTAGTAGTTACAGGTGGAGTAGTTACAGGTACAGAACTTTCAAATACCGAACATATCTTTGAGGTCTCTTTAAGTCCATTAGATCCGTTTACTACTGTTCTACCAAACTCTGTAAGATTTGTTCCTGCCCAGTCGTTTGTTAAATCAAGGTAGTTCAAATCACTGTTGTTTCCTTTCCATGACCAAGCCAACCAACCTACTCCTTTCTGCTGACAGTAGCTCATTATGGTTGCTTCGTCAACATCTCCGTCGGTATGCCTTGGCCCAAATTCACCTATACAAAGAGCAAGTCCCTGATTAATAACTCCATCTATATTGCTTTTTACCTGTGCTGCATTTCCTCCGGCATATTCATACATATGAATTGCAAACATGGTGTTTTTAAGCGGATCTGCTTCAAGTACACTTGTACCATAGTCGTGAATTGATGCAGGGTACTGTCCCCATCCTGCAGAGTCTACCATTATGGTATGCTCGAAACCAGCTTCCCTTAATCTCTGTATTGCCTTTTTATAACCGTTGGCCCATCCAGCACCGCCCCATGAACCATACCACTCATTGGCTATATTTATAATAACCTTATCTTCTTTGCCTATCAGTACGTTTTTTATTTCTATCCAGTAATCAACAGCTTTCATTAGTACTGCTTCGTCCTCTACACCTAGAGCGTCATGAACTTCAAGCACAGCAATAAGCTTATTCTTTTCGCACATGGATATGATGTTGCTGACCGAAACTGCTGAATCCTTTTGCCAGTTGTCTTTTGTTCCGTTTGAAAGAACTATTCTAACAGTATTAGATCCTGATTTTGCTATCCCGGGAATAGCAGTGTTCAATTGATCCTTAAACCATGTATGGGCATGATTTACACCTCTCATAACAAATACATTACCCTTTGCATCATAAAGACTGCTCCCCTGTACTTTAAATCCGCCTGTAGCTGGAATGGCAGTAGGGTTAGGCTCAGAGGTCTGCGTACCTCCTTCACCTTCGAATTTCCAGTCGGATATGGTGATTGAACCACTAGGCTTCGAAGAGTCAAAACTCATTAATTTGAAATCAAGCTTATTAATACTGTTGAGAGCATCAATTTTTGCGGTGTTTGCCCAATTGCTCGCCTCTGTTTTCCATAATGCCTCTTTGATATAAAAAACTACATTTTTAGTAACCCCTGCAGGCAATCCTACTGTTGTTGATTCATGCCATACCCAGTCAGATCCTGTTGTTACACCCAACCCCAAATGAACTTCATAATTCGTAGGATTTTTCACACGAAAACTTAATTTTTCATAACCTGTCCAGTCTTCTGCAAGTGTTCCTGACGTTACTGCCCCTGCAGAATCGTCTGAACTGCCTATATTCGCAAACTCAATTGTAAGACTATCTGTGCCTGTTACAGCAACTGTTCCGGTATGATAACCATCAGGTTTATTCCATGTATAGCCTCCCAATGAACTTTCCGCATTCACTGCTATAATACCAAACATACTTATTGCTATAAGAAGTGCACATATTAATGAAATACTCTTTCTCATGACTTTTCCTCCCCTAACACTTAAATATTACGGCAAATAACATTACTGATAAAAGTATTGTTACGTATGCCAAACCTCCTTGTATCGCTAACAATCTGGTTTAGCTAACTCTCACTCCAATCATTCCCTCCTTTGAAATTTTACATAACATTATAAATTATTACTTAGTTGCTTACTTACAATATACTATATTTTTCATACTTTTTAAAGTGGTAATTTAATTTTATAACATTATTTTTTTAAACATTGCCCAATTTGTAATATTACAAATTGGGCAATGTTTAAAAAGCTTCGTTTTGTATTCATTATAGATCATATAGATCATATAGATCATAGTTGAATATATTTTTTAAACAAATATAACGGCGTATTTTTTTCATCCATTACAAGCCGGACACTTCCGTATTCTCTTAATGTTGAAATCAAACTATATTCAGCGTCCCCACCTTGATGATAGAATAAAATATACACCTTCTCATTCTTTATAATTGCCTCAACATTCTCGTTTAAACGCTCTTCATTAATGGTTGTCTTATATACATAGGGCTCACATTCAAGCTCCCAATACTTCATCCCGAAAATCAACTGACCTGATTCGGTAACTCTTTGAGGAAAATGATTATAGCCATGCTCATAACCTGTCATGTACTCATAAATCGGAACCGCATTAGGGAAAACATAAATCTTTTCATCTTCTTCAATATTATTATTAAGATAACTTATTAAATAAGTAGCTTCCTGCCTTTCCCTAAGAACATTGTTAACATTGGAAAAGCCTAAAACTCCTATATTTAAAGCTATAATCCCTATAAATATTATTACTTCAATTGCTTTAAAACACACCAAATCCGCTAAAACTTCAACAAAACACATGATTGCAATCAGTATAACAGGTATTATGAATACAAGCAGGCGTCCCTCTATGGGATAACTTCCTATAGATGAAGCAATCAATGTAAATAGCACTGTTAAAAAACTGTACCAGAAGAAATCAAATTTTCGTTTAATAAGGAGCAAAGAGCCCCCAAGCCATAATATTCCTCCGGCTACAGAAGTAAAAAAGCCCGGAAATACAAACTCAAGAAACCGATTAACCATAAGAGACATCAGTTCCCAGTCAGAAGCATCTTCCGGCATAAGAGGGAACTTCAAATGCCTCCAGTATTCCATTGACATTTCATCAATATTTGAGCTTACACCTTTCGTATAAACAAAATAGCAAATTAAAAAGCTTATAACAGCACTAGCACCAAAAACCACCGAACCCAGCAACTGCCTTTTGATTTCCTCTTCCATCAAGAAATCCCTTTTAACAAGGCTAAAAACCCATCTGACAACTCCTGAAAAAAAATTGTAACACGTTATAGCTCCTATAACGAATATTACAGAGAAAGAAATCCATACTGCCAGAACGCAGTATAGCATGTATACCCAAAGCGTAATTTTTTTCTTTGAATATAGCTGATATAGATACAGTGAAGCTACAATAAAAAATGCATCCTGCATATAAGGCTTCAATTCAGTGGAATAGTAAACCAGAGGATGCACCGTTGCAAAAAATGCTGCTCCTATAAAAGGTCTCTTAAATCCAATCTCCTTTAAAAGAAGGTAAAAAAGACAAATACCAAAAACTCCTGTAATCAGTGGATACAAGCGTAAAACGAATTGCGAGCCTCCTAAAATATTTGTTAATACTTTTACAATAAACAAAAACCCTACAGGTGCACTTTGTGAGTAATCCAACGGCTTCAACAGTTCACCAAATCCATGCTGGAAAATTGAACTCGCAAGCATAGCTTCATCATACCAAAGTGTCCTGTCCTGTATAAGAGAACCCAATCTGAATAACAATCCCAACACAATCACAAGCGCGTATAATACAATTGTTATATCAAAAGAACTTTCCTTAAGCTTCAAGCTTTTTTCATCCAAGTATAAAACCTCCCTCTATATCCCTTTGGGTATGTGCAATGCTTTGTTCTTTCTAATCAGATGGATCATATACGCCCAGTACGGCTTTGATCAATATGCTCATCAGCGTTAGATTTCCTTTTAGAAAGCTTATTTTTGTAGGAGTCTTTCCTTTTGGAGGATAGCTTCTCTCAACCGGTATCTCAACCGTCTTCATACCGATGCGAGGCGCCTTTACAGATATAAATGCAAGAAGCTCATATGTATTAAAAACATCCCTGAAAGGCTGAATCTTTTGGTGAGTAAGAAGATTCATTGAATAGCCCCTGAATCCATTTGTCGTATCGGTATATTTAAATCCTGAAGCAAAAGAAATAAACGGCGCATGAATATATTTAACAGCAATATGCCTTGAAAACGGTGTATTCTCTGCTTTTCCTCCTTTTATATAACGTGATCCCTGAATCATATCAAAACCCTTTTCCAGATACTCAATAAAAAGAGGTATCGATTCCACACTATCTTTGCTGTTTCCGTCCATAGTAACTATCCCTTCATAACCACGTTCAAGAGCCCAGCTGTAACCTATTCTGAGCTGTGCACTTAATTTGCCCGAACCCGTCTTAACAAGCAAAGTGTTAACTCCAAGCCCCTTTAACTTCGCATGTTCAGTTGAGCCGTCTGTTGACCCTCCGTCCAGAATTATAATATCTATAATCCTGTCCATCCCGATTCTTGAAAGCTTCTTCAACTGAGTCAGCATTCTATCACCTTCATTTATAACCGGAATACAAAGACAGTATTTGTTTTTTTTATCTCTGAATATGCTTTTTACAAAGGCAGGTACCTGTTCCTTCACTTTAAAACATTCCCCCACAAATCATAGCATTTACTTGGCAAATACTTCCGAAATATACTCCATGGCCTTTTCGATTGCTTCAAGACCTGTAGCCTCATTTCTTTTCATCTCTATTGATATATATTTGTTATAATTTAACTCTGCTAATATCCTTGCAAGTTCCCTGTGGCTTTCTCTCCTGATGATAGCGGACAGACCGGGTTCACTTATATGAATGTGATTTATAAAATCAAAAAAATTAAACACCGCTTCTATCTCTTCTTCATTGTGTATAATTGTACCAATATCGAGGTTAAGTTTAAAGCCCTTGCAATCAACATCCTTTACAAGCTTTACCGCCTCAGCAGTATAATTTATGAAGTTGGTTCCATAAATCTGCGGATTTGGCTCGATAGAAACAACAGTCCCCTTATGGAAAGCATAATTTCCAACAACCTCAAAAAAATCAACAGCCTTCTTATAATCATTATTATCTTTTATGCACCTGTTTTTAGGTGAACCGAAAACAAGGTTTCCGCATCCCATGGCAACTGCAAAATCAATTGCTTTAAATAAATAGTCGATAACTGAATTTCTATCCTGTTCACTCTCAAAAATCCTTTCATTTCTTCCGTAGAGTATCGACTGCATACTGGAAACCTTCAAATCATATTGGTTTTTAATGCTTGCAGCAAGCTTTCCGGCTTCCTTGCAATAATCGTACGGATTATGAGGAAAAAACCTTGTGGGCGCTATCTCAAGCCCTGTAAAACCGTACTTCTCCATCAATTTATACACATTAAAATCTTCTTCACCGCTCCAGGCAATATTTGAAATTGAAAGCTCCATCCCTTATCTCCCGCCTACAAACTCTGATATAGTCTTTAATACCTCATCCTTTTCTGCCAAATAACCTCTTTTTTCTCCGAACAAATCTCCATATATGGTTTTAACATCGTAACATGGAGGTTTTTCCATAAATTCATTTATAAATTCCCTGCCAAAAATACGATGGTGTAATTCTCCCGCAGATACCGGTTCGGTAACAAGGCATAAAAGTCTTATCTCACTGTCAATCGCCATCAGGATATGCTCCCAGAGTTTTTTTAAATTGTAGAATTGAAAGATGCTCCTTGAGTCGGTAAAAGATAGTGCATTAAACCCGCAACAGCTAAAAAATTCCTTGAGTTCATGGATGCTATTCAGGCTGGCTGCTTCACTCAGTTTATAAAAACCGCTTTTCTGTCTGTTATAGTACTTAAATATATCAAAAGGAGTTTTCTTTGCAAGTTCCTGTATTTTTTCCTCTTTCAGCATCGAAGGTATTATCTTAATTATATCATAAATGTAATTTTTCTTCAAGTTCTTTCCATATAATCCTGGTAGCCTTATAATATGATAATCATCAATATTTTCCTTCACCCACTCCTCCAGTAAATACCGGTTCTTACCGTAAGCCTGAAGCCCATTGACATCTATAGGTGTACTCTCATTAACATTTACAGGGTTTGCATACACATCAACAGTGGAAATCAATACAAGCTTTTTTAATTTCATCTTTTTTATATTTTCAATTGCCAGCTCAATATGCAATAAATCCTCTTCTGGGTTCGTGTTTGCTATATATTTCTCAGCCCTCACTCCAGAATATACAACAACGTCATGTAAAACCCCAAAAGCTTCCTCAATATTTTTAGAATTATATTTATGCTTGAAATCCACCTGTTCTGTCAGGTTTGAACCTACAAAGCCGCTGTATCCTACCAATGATAAATCCAAGTGCCTCTCCCCCCAAATTATAACTCTCTGTATCTATTCACGCGTCCCTTATCTTTTCCACCGACTCGTACGTATAGGCCTGCTTTTTGTTCTGCAAATTTAAAATAAGCGATACAAATTTTATTAAAATAGCCAGCAGCGTAAAAAGCCCGGTAAATGAAATGGAAAGAAATAGCATAATAGTAGTCCAGCCTTCAACCACCCTGTCGTACACCAAAAAAACAAATACAGTATATCCAAGTACAGATATCGAAAATACAAGCATAATAAGCGCCATATACAATGCCATTTTTTCAAGTATATTTGTAAATAGCAACAGCGAGTTTACCGCAAGCACCAGCCTGTCCATTGTATCCATCTGCCCCTCCTGCCCCGTGATTTTATTAGGAAGGTATTTATGGATATATGCTTTAAGTCCAATGTTGTAGTAAACAGCTTTGCGGTATTGAATTGAAGTACCATACATATTTATTCTGTTAACTGCCCTTCTTGAAAGAATTCTGAACCGTTCGGTTCTAAGCTTTATATGGTTTCTGGAGTATTTTCTGAATAAATGATAAAAAAACTTTGAACTGATACGTTCTTTTCCGTCAGGTGAAGCAGATACTATATCATATCCTTCAAGGGCAAATTTATAGACATTTATAATCTCTTTAAAATCATAATCCGCTACAGGACTGTCGAACTCAAATATAAAATCACCAATGGAAATATCAACACCTGCTGTAATTGCAGCCTCTGTTCCATGGTAATGGCTTAAATTCACAAGTGTAAATGAAATAACACCAAGCCTTGAAGCAGTATTTTTACATATTTCAACACTGCTATCGGCTGAATTGTCATTAACCAGAATGAATTCAAAGTTTTCAAAGTTTTCAGAAAGTATACCTGCCAAACCTTCCAAAAATCCTGCAATATGCTTTTCATGGTTTCTCAAATATATTACTGCTGAAATAATCTTGCTTTCTTTAACATTAGACCCCATTCTCTAATACCTCATCCAAATCATATACTGTGCTTATTTTTCCCGATAACACACTTACAAAAGTGGGATTATCCGAAAATTTTCTTATTACCGTCGGCCTCGAATCGTCTATCTCCGATGTGAGCAATATAGGTTTAAGCGAAAAAAGCGACTTCAAGTACGAAAAGTCAAGTCTCTCACTCATATACTTTCGTGCAAGGCTTGACATATAAGGCCAAGCACTTTCAGGCTTAAACTCACATAAATTGCAGTTGTCCAACTCCCTGCTGCTACACAAACCTTTTTTCTGGCATTCGAATTCGGGAAGATTTTCGCAACAACTTTTATGAGGAGTAAACTCAACTGATGTCAAGGAGTGTAATCCGGTTTTCCCAAAGGGAATTATAGAAAAAAAAGGACCATCCATAACCGTTATCCCTATATTTTTCAACTCATTTCCCGGACGGCATAATATCACTTCACACAGCTCATATTTAATTTTAAACGGCTCAAACCCAACTATAGTATTAATCTGGTTGGTTGATGCATAGGTTGCATTTAACACAAATCTCGTAGCAGCACACTCTCTTGCGTTAAAACTGACACAGTATTCACTCCCGCTTTTATCTATGCCTTCAACTTTTGCATCAAACTTCAAAACTATGCTCTCATGTTTTTTAATCTCATTCATCAGATACCCTTTAAGCATTTCTGCATCATAGGTGTATTCTTCCGCCTCAAAGGCTCCATCACACATACCGGGAGTAAAATACTCTTCAGGATCTATTTCAACACATTTTATACCTGCATTCCTGCAAAATCTTTTAAACTGACTTGCATTTGTCCAGGAATACCTTGCGGAAGTAGCATAAATCTTTTTAAAGGATGAATTTATACAAAACCCATATTCCTTATTAAACTTTTCAAAGTATTCGGTAACACTCTTTACTGTAGAGAAAGAACGCGGATAATGATATCCGTTATGGATTCTTGCTTGATTAGCATATGTAGCCCGACAAAAAGCTTCCTTTTCACATTCCAAAACCAAAACCTTCTGCCCTCTTTTTCCACAATATAAAGCTGCATATAGCCCATACAGTCCTGCCCCTATAATAATCCTGTCGTAAAACTCCATTTAAGTATCCTCTCCACTATACCCAGCACCACACTTTAATTATAAAAAATTACTTCTTTAATTCTAGCATTCACCTTTAAAACTTACAAGTTGTAATATTGAAATACCTATATCGAAAAATACTTGTTGATAGTTGTACTAATATGACTATTATCTATATCGGTAATTTAGGTTCTAACCTGAAGTCATTC
>CAYPCH010000079.1:0-18052 GCA_964409165.1 uncultured Oscillospiraceae bacterium
CCGGACTATTTAGCACTACATCAAAAAATGGGGAAACTCAAAATGAGTATATGTTTACATATCACCTGCATTATTATATAATTACAGTATAATTTACTCCACATATATTATATGCATCTATTGGCATTCAATATAAACCCTTAAATAATATTTTTTAAGTTTAAGACGAGGTGGGTGAAATCATGTTGAGAGTTAAAGGAAAAGGCGTTAAAATTTTGGCATCTCTTTTAGTGAGTATTTTGACATTCATTAGCTCCCTTTCTGTTATCAATGTATCTGCAATGAATGGCCACTCAAAATATTATAACGTGTATTGGCCTTACGTCAATGACCACTGGTCGAGCAAAAGCATGCATTGGTCTTCGTACTACACAAACCAATTTTCTTCCAATCATTACTGGCCTTCTGGAAACTGGAGAACTTCTACCCCTGAAAATCAGGGTATGGACTCAAAAAAACTTCTTGAAATGTTTAAAGCAATTCAGGATGAAAAAACACCTATACACAGTATTTTAATTATAAAGAACGGATATCTGGTTACAGAAGCTTATTTTAGCCCATATAACGAAAATATCAAACACGGCATTTACTCCTCAACAAAAAGCATAATTTCCTCACTTATAGGTATTGCTATTGATGAAGGTTACATAAAAGGCACTGACCAAAAGGTTCTTGATTTTTTCCCTGATGTTCAGTTTGGCGAAGAAGGCTATCTTGCCGAGTCAATTAAAAAATACCAAGTTAAGGATATGACAATAGAGCATTTATTGACCATGTCTGCGGGACATACTGAAGATTCATCAAATCCAATTTTTATGAGCAAATATTTCCCTCAGACATTTTTTAGTCTTCACTTTTCTTCAAAGCCCGGAACAAAATTTTTGTATGATAGTGGTGCAACCCATTTATTATCAGCTATTCTTTCTAAGGCAACAGGAGTGACTACAGAAGCTTATGCTAAAAAGCACTTGTTTGACCCTATGATGATAACCGATTACTCTTGGGATAAAGACCCTAACGGCACATATCTTGGAGGGTGGGGAGCATATTTAAAGCCCCGAGACATGGCCAAATTCGGATATCTTGCTTTGAAGGAAGGCAAATGGAATAACAAACAACTTATTCCTAATGAATGGCTTAAAACTGCTACCAGTAAGCATATAGACGGATATTGGGGAAATACAAGAGCAGATGACTACGGATATCTTTGGTGGATTAATCCGTTTGGCGGTTTCAGAGCTGACGGTTACGGAGGACAGTATATTTTTGTATTACCGGAGCAGGATCTTGTTGCGGTATTTACGGCCGGTGTTAATTATAGTGAAAAAATGCAACCACTAAATTGTATGACAGATTTCATACTGCCGTCTATAAAATCATCCAGACCATTGAAAGCTGATCCTATGACAAATTGGAAATTGCAAGTCTTGATTAAAAGTCTTCAATACCCAAAGCCACAAAAGGTTGCAGTTCTGCCAGAAATCGCAAAACAAATATCAGGTAAAACTTATATCATGAATTCAAATATTCAAACCATATCCTTTGATTTCAATAGCAGAAATTCCTGCACGTTGAAAATCAAACAGATGGATAGCGAGCATAGGTTGAAAGCAGGGCTGGATGATATCTACAGAATATCTGAAGCAACAAAGGTTGGCGGTTTTACTCTATACCCTAATTACACAAAAGTTGCATTAAAGGGCAATTGGGTCAATGATAATACTTTTGAAATTGACTGGAGTTATTTCGGAGAGCCCTACAGAGGGATTTATAAATTCACATTCAATGATTCCAATGTGTTGCTGGAGATTAATGAGTACCTAGAGGATTCAAGTTATATGACCTCTTCATATAAGGTTATAAACGGAAAAGCTGAATAGATAAGCCCAAAATATATACATTGATCAATATGTTGCGAAACCTCTTTTGCAACATATTGACATATATAAGAATAATATTACGATTAAAAATAGTCCTTGACAGGATTATGTTTATTGGGCTATAATTATAAATGTAACACAAAATGCCAATGTATATTTCTATTAGTGCAAATTCTTGTAACGTTTTTTTATTTCTACTATTATTTCTCAAACAAAAAAATTGTGTTATTTTTATATTTATATTATTTTTATTGCTTAGAGTAAATGTTGTCTGGTATAGATAATGTTTGTTCTAATATATCAATACGGTTAAAAGAAGGGAAGGTATTAAAATGAAAAAGAAAATGATGGTGCTTTTTTCTGTCGCGTTACTTATTACTTCGCTGTTATCTTCAAGTATAGCTTATGGTCAATGTATGAATGGACCAAACAAATGTATGCATAAGCAAAGCAAAGATATGGATAAACTAAGCAAATGTATGCATAAACCAAACAAAGAAAAATTTGAGGCAATCGTTTCAACAGATTGGTTGCAAGACAATCTTGACATGAAAGACCTTGTTATACTTGATATAAGAACCTCTGACGAATATGAAGCCGGTCATATCGTAGGTTCAATCAACATTCCTTTAGAAGTTCCTTTTTCAGCCTGGATAACTATGACTGATGGTCTTCTTTTTGAACTACCTGATACAGAAGAATTATTCAACACTTTGGGAAATTTTGGGATTTCAAAAAAATCAAAAGTTGTTATTGTTACATCTGTTTCAGACCCCTTTGCAATAGGTGCTGGTCCGAGGGTAGCTTGTACATTGATATATGCAGGGGTTAAAAACGTTTCCATATTAGATGGCGGTCACGCTAAATGGGCTTCCGAAGAAAAGGCTGTGACCACTGAAGTACCTGAAATTTCACCAAAAACGTTTGACGGCAAAATAAATAATATTTTTGTGCCCATTGATTACGTTGAAAGCAAGATTGGCGAGTCAGTTATAATTGATAACAGAGATTATAACGTTTATACCGGAGAAGTGATTGAACCCTATGCTCCCAAGGCAGGTCACATACCAACAGCAAAGTCTTTACCAGCACCATTGATGTGGAATGAGGACGGTACTTATAAAAGTATTGATGAGCTGAAAGATATGGCTAGAAGTGTAGCTTGGAAAAACGATAAAATCATAGTATATTGTGGCGTAGGCGGGTATGCCAGCTCATGGTGGTTCATATTATCAGAGGTACTCAAATACCCACATGTCGAATTTTATGATGGCTCGGCTGAAGAATGGGTAAGATACAACGATGTGGTATTAGATTAATTTTGATGATGTAAATATTTTTTTATAATTTGAAATGAACAACTCCTCCCTGGCAATATTCTAAAACAATGACGCCACGGAGGAGTTTATTTATGCCATCGTTACCTAAAAAACAGTTACCTCTTCTTCGACAATGCTAACGCAATAACCGGTTTGCCTTTCTATATAATTCCAGGGACAGCGTACCTGTCCCTCTGTCTCTGCTCTGTCTCTTGCTATTCCAATGAAACCTGTTTGCCATTCACTATCAATTCCGCATTTGGCGTGGTATTATAATTTTCACAAACAAGAGCCTTGTCCTTGGCTTCAATACTAATTTTCCCTCCTTGCAGATCAATTAAGTCATTGGATTTGATACCATTATTTTTTGAATAAATACTAACATTTCCTCCATTTATAGTTACCTTCGAAATTGCCGAAATTCCTTCATCTTTTGCATTAATTTCAATATCTCCCCCATTGAACTCCACATAGCCAAATGAAATCTGTGTATCATTAGTTGCCTTGATTCCATCGTCTCCCGCATTTATTCTGACTCTTCCACCACTTTGCATAAAATAATCCTTGCCTTTAATGCCACTTTTTTTGGCAACAATAGTAACATCACCGCTTTCAATCCGCAAAGTATCTCTACTGGTTATTCCATCGTTGTAATTGGCATTTACATGCAACGCTCCTTGACCTTTAATCACAAGGTCAGCTCTTGAAAAGATGGTGGCGTCCGGTTCGGTTTCCGCTCCAGTATAAGTGTAATTCGTTGAATCCGTAAAAATATTCTTTGTTCCATCAGCCAAGTTAAGAATAATTTCCCCCGCTTCTTTTACATAAAAAGGCGCACTGTCAAGGCAAGATATATTGACATTGTCCAGAACAATTGTAACTGTTCCAGAAGTATCAACGATAATTTGTCCGTTACTCAACGTCCCTCTTATGGTATAGGTTCCCGGCGAAGTAATGGTTGCTTTGTTCTTATCTATCTCGACAGCGCTGGATTTAGTAGTTATGGATGTTTTTGAAAGTGTAATCAGCCCAGTTGTGTCCACGTTCTCTTCTAAGCTCGTATCACCCGTTTGATTTTGACATCCTTGCAACAGAAAAACCATTAGTAAAATAGCCATGAATACAGGTAAAAATTTAGTTCTCATATTATGCACCCCTCATCTTAGAATAAATTATTTAAAACTACTTTTTAAACTTGTTTATATTCCTAAAATCCACTTTTTCTGACTATATAATACCGCCTAATTATTAAAAGAACATTAAAACTCTAAACTTAAAGCTTTAAACTTGCACAAGAGAAAGAAAAAGTAAAAGTACTTCCTTTATCAATATTGCTTTCAACCTTAACATATCCACCATGAATTTTTGCAATTTGCCTTACCATCGAAAGCCCAAGCCCCATGCTTCCACTATCATTGGCTGCACGTGAAGGATCCACTTGATAAAACCTGCTCCATATCTTGTCAATTTGATCTGGATGAATGCCAATACCGTTATCAGCCACAGACAAAAAAATTATTTCTTTTTCCCGATACAGACGCACACGAACCTCTCCACCTTCCCTTCCATACTCATAAGCGTTACTGATAAGATTGGACAACATCCTTATAAAAAGAAAGCGGTCAACAATAGCCTGTATTCCCGATTCGATATCTGTAATCATCGAAATATTGCCGGCATTGATTTCTGTTTGCTCATTGCATACCATCTCGACAAGTTCACTTAGGTCTGTATCTTCAAATATAGCTTTTTCAACCCCCTGCTCCAATCTTGTAAATATTAATAGCTGCGAAATCAAGCGGGACATCCGGGTGGCCTGACGTTTTATTGTTTCTAAAGATTCACGGTATTCTTCCTGTGCAGAAGAGTGTTCAAGGGCAAACTCGCACTGGGAAAGTATTACAGAAATCGGAGTGCGCAACTCATGTGATACATCTGATGTAAACTGCTTTTCTTCATCAAACGATGCTTCTAAACGTTTAAACATTCGATCAAATGTCTCTGCCAGCCTGTAGATTTCATCACTACCACGTTCTAAACCTACTCGTTGCGACAAATCGCTTCCTTCGTTGATTTCGTTAGCTGCATTTATAATTCTATCCACGGGTTTAAAGGCAGCTTTTGCTATTTGGTACCCTACTAGCGCTGCAAGCACCACAATAAACGGCAACAGAATAAATGCAGATTTCATTACAGAACCTAAAATTTCTGAATTACTATCCGCAGGAATAAACCCGCGAATCCAAAGGTTCTCGTGTTTCTTAAATGTTATCAGCCTGTCAAATATATAATATTTCTGACCGCCCGATACAACAGTTTTTACTTCTCCCTCAAGCAATGGTGTGTATGTTTGAAAGCCACTGGGTATATGCCCGTCAATCAACCTGTAATCCAAAGTGTAAACCACCGAAAAAACACCATTTTTGAAATAGGCAAAATCTTTGTCTGTCTCAACCTCTCCGTCATCATACTCCACTTCATCCATGTTTGCCTCTACAACACGCACAAGAGTGCCCCGAGCATCATTTTCTGTCACATAATCGCTTAAATAGGTTAAAAAACACAGCATCAGTACTACCAGTATCAACATTAACAGTGTGTACCATAATGTAACCCTCATTTTTATCGATAATCTCTTCATGATTCTACCCTCAATACATAGCCGCTTCCTCTTATTGTATGGATTAGTTTGGTTTCGAAACCATCGTCAATCTTTTTTCTAAGATACCGGATATAGACATCGACAACATTAGAACCGCCATCATAGTCAAAGTTCCAGATATGGCTCTCTATCTTTTCCCTTGACAATACAATTCCTTTGTTCCTGATAAGGTATTCGAGCACTGCAAACTCTTTTGCCGACAGAGTTATACTCTGTGTCCCCCGTTTTACTGTGTGGCTGTTTATATCAACTGTTAAATCCTTAATGGTATAAATGTTGGTTGCATTTCCGGTTTTCTCCCGTGTCATAACACGGATACGTGCCATGAGTTCATCAAATGAAAAAGGCTTTACCAGATAATCATTTGCACCTGTATCCAAACCCTTCACACGGTCAGAAATGGCATCGCGTGCAGTTAATAGTATTACAGGGGTAATATCACCCTGCTCGCGCATACGACGTAACACTTCAAGTCCATCTACCTTGGGCATCATAATATCGAGTATGACTGCGTCATATTCAGTCAATTCTATATAGTTAAGGGCATCAATCCCGTCAAAACAGGAATCCACTCCGTACCCTTCAGCTATAAGCTTCTTGACGATGATTCTATTTAAATCTCTCTCATCTTCAGCCAAAAGTATACGCATGACCATCTCTCCCTTCAATACCGCTATAACAAATTCTATACCCAATACATTAAGAGCAGATTAAATTCCATAATAAAAGCAATCTCTAAGGATATCCCGTATTATATTGTAATGTTTTATAAAATCATTAAACATGAAACTGCTCCTCACATAAATTCATGTCCTAATTCTATCACAAACAATTTGAAATCAAAACACAAACCCAGTAAAGTAATTTGCTGGGTTTGCACTTTAAATTCCTCTAATACACTTATGTAATGTAAAACCTTTATTAAACTCAATATAATATGGTATAATTTAAAACAAAAGTTGTTTAGGAGAAATAAAATATGCGGGATATTATACTCAACAAGCTCAGTGCCATTGAAAAGGAAAATAACATCAAAATCCTCTATGCTGTTGAATCCGGTAGCAGAGGTTGGGGGTTTGCATCTCAAGACAGCGACTACGATGTACGGTTTATATACACTCATCCCACTGACTGGTACCTTTCCATTGAAGATAAAAAGGATTTTATTGAGGTTCCAATCAATGACTTGTTGGATATAAACGGTTGGGATATCAGAAAGGCTTTTCTACATTATAAAAAATCAAATCCTACATTAATGGAATGGCTAAGTTCACCTATAGTGTATATAGAAAACTATAGTGCTGCACAGAGAATGAGAGAATTACTGCCTTTTTACTTCTCGCAGGTGCCTACAATCTATCACTATCTTCATATAGCAAGAAATAAGTTCGAAGAGGTTATTGCAACAAACCAAGTCAAAATCAAACATTATTTTTATATTTTAAGACCCATCCTTGCATGTATGTGGATTGAAAAGAACAATGCGACTCCTCCAATGGAGTTTTGCAAGCTAATGGCTGAACAGCATTTGGATAGTGCTCTGCTTAATGAAATTAATAAGCTGCTTGAGAAAAAGACTTCTGGTTTGGAAATCGATATCGAACCAAAAAGCTCTATTATTATTGATTTTCTCAAAAATAAGATAACTCAATTTGAGCAACATCTCAAGACAGTCAAGAAAGAAAAAACATCCGGTTATGAAGCCTTAAATCTTCTATTTCGTGAAACACTTAAGGAAATCTGGGGCGATTAAGAAAAATGATATATCCCAAAATTTAAAGGAGTTAGTGTATGGGTATGCAGTACATAAAAGACAAGTTGAATTCGGGCAAATACGAGTTTCTAAGGACAGATCCGCACCTTGGAAGTAATATATTAATCCTTACTTTGGCCGGGTCTATTGCTTATGGAACCAATGTTGATACCAGTGATATTGATGTCAGGGGCGTTGCGTTAGAAACAAAACAGGATATTATGGGATTATCAAGCTTTGAGCAGTTCGAGGACAGAACCACAGATACAGTAATTTACGGACTCAAAAAGTTTATTACTCTGTGTCTTAACAGCAACCCAAATGTTCTGGAGATTCTAGGTACAAAACCTGAGCATCTTCTTATTATAACAAAAGAAGGTCAACTTTTAAGGGATAATGTTGATTTGTTCTTATCCAAAAAAGCAATTCAGAGTTTTGGAAATTATGCAACAGCCCAGCTTAGAAGACTGCAGAATGCTCTTGCAAGAGATAGTTACCCTCAAGCAGAAAAGGAGCATCATATCCTTAATAGTATATTAGGACAAATGGATCACTTAAAACGGACTTACAAACGCTTTACAGACAGCGAAATCAGCTTATACATTGATCAATCGGATAAAGAAGAAATGGACACAGAAATATTTATTGATATAAGCATGAAACATTATCCACTAAGAGATCTTAAAAATATCTATTCAGATATGAATAATATTGTAAAGGATTACTCCAAACTGAATCATCGGAACAGCAAAAAGGATGTTTTTCACCTCAACAAGCATGCCATGCATCTGATTAGGCTCTTGGTTACAGGCACAGAAATTCTTGAGGGCAAAGGGATCAATACATACAGAGAAAAGGAACGTGAATTTTTTCTTGATATACGCAAAGGGAAGTACAGCTATAACGATGTATTTAAGATGGTTGACGAGTACGAGCGCAGGTTCAAATCCGCAGCTGAAAATACATCCCTTCCTGATGAACCGGATTATAAACGTGTCGAAGAATTAATGATAGAGATTTATAGCAAAATATTATTATAGTGTTATAGCGAGCGAAGTAGTGAACCAATTTTTTCTTAAAAACTACTTCTGCAGAACTTCATCGATATGTCTTTGCTCTTTTTATTATTAACTCAACTTTCCCACTTATAGTATTTTGAGGATCTGGTTGCTCATAAAAAAGCCTGCTACTTTGTATAATCAAGTAGCAGGCTAATATAATGGTATGCCTTTTATTTAGAAGCATTTTAGTCGTCTGAAGCCTTAAAGTTATAAATAGGTTTAATTATTTTGTTGATTTCTACAGTGTCGCGGATATTTTCAACAATCTCTTCAATAGGTTTATATGCAAGCGGTGCCTCATCAAGCGTATTCATTGACATTGAGGTAGTAAATATACCCTCCATTGACTTTTCGAACTCCTCTAATGACAGACTACGTTTTGCTTGTTTTCTGCTCATCAACCGTCCAGCACCATGAGGCGCAGATTGATTCCAATCAGAATTACCCTTTCCTGTTGCAATGATACTTCCATCCCTCATGTTTATAGGAATAATAACCACTTCGCCTTTTTTTGCAGATATGGCTCCTTTTCTCAGAATCATTTCATCAAGATCTATATAATTGTGTATTGTGGTAAAACTATCCACCACGTTAAACTCCATTTCCCGTATAATAACCTCTGCAATAGCCTTTCTATTATACTCGGCAAATTTTTGAGCTATATGCATATCATGTATGTAATATTCAAAAGCTTCGCCTTCAACATATGATAATGAATCCTTGACTTTTGCTTTCTCTTTTTCGATTTCTTCCTGAATTTCCTTTGTTCTTCCTTGTGACTTTAGCTTCGCAATAATTGAGTCATTGCTTCTCCTTGCAATTTCCTTTGTTGCTCTTTGCTGGTAACACTCAGCGATTTGTTTGCCCAAATGCCTGCTCCCTGAATGTACAACCAAATAAATATTTCCTTCATCATCTTTATTCATCTCAATGAAGTGATTTCCTCCACCTAAGGTTCCAATGCTTAAGGATGCCCTTACCAAATCGACATGTTCTTTGCATTTTAAGCCCTCAAGGTCTATATATTCTTTGTATTCATGGACTGTTTCACGTACATCAAATCCACTTGGAACATAGCTTCGTATTGTGCTGTCAAGTTTATTAAAGTCAATCTTTGAATTATCAAGCATGCTGACAAACATCCCACAGCCAATATCAACACCTACCAGATTGGGAACAATCTTGTCTTTTATAGTCATAGTTGTTCCAATAGTACATCCTGCACCGGCATGTGTATCCGGCATAATTCTGATATTACTGTCCTTGACAAATTCCTGATTGCAAAGTTCCTGAATTTGTTCGGCAGCCTTTTCCTCTATATTGTTTGTGAACACTTTTGCTGTGTTAAATTTGCCTTTGATTTCTATCATAACCTCACCACATTTCTACAATTTTGTATTAATAACCTCCCTTGCCTTAAGTTTATTAAAATCAAGGGAGGTTGGTGTAGACCAAGCTATTTTTTCAATTTCATTACCCCACATTTTTTGTCACTGCTTTTATTGGAAAGCAGTGTATTCAACTGTTCTAGCAAGCTACCTCCACCTGTTAGCGATACATTGCCGATCTTCTCACAAATCTTCTCTAAGAACTCAAGCTCTTTTAACCTATAAAGCGTCTGGTTTTCCTCCATAAGCTTTGCAGTATTTAAAAGACTCCTTGTTGAAGCAACTTCTTCCCTTCTAGTGATAACGTTAGCCTGAGCCTTTTTTTCAGCAATCAGAACAGTATTTAAAATTTCCTTTATTTCACCAGGCAATATAATATCCTTAACACCGGCAAACAGGAATTCTACGCCATAACTGTTGCTTTTCTCTTTCAATTTTTCAAGAACATAGCTTCCAATCTCCTGCTTTTTCAAAAGAAGATCATCAAGCTTTAAGGCACCGACATACTCTCTCAAAATCAACTGCAAAACTATATAAATCTGTTCCTCAAAAGATTTTACTTCAACAACCTTTAACGGATCTATTATCCTGTAATGGCACACAAAATTTAAACGTAATGTGATCTTATCCTCTGTCATAATTTCCTGTCCGGTCATATCTAACTGTTGTTGCCTTAAATCTACATTCTTTACGGCAACATGCACAGGACTTTTCCAAAAGAAATACCTGCCGGGTTCCAACGTTTTCTGTATTACATTGTTATAATAAAGGATACCTTTTTCATTATTTCCAACCTCATAATAGCCCACAAAAGCCGCCAGTTTAGGGCTATTGTAAGTTGAAGCATCTATATCCGACTTTACTTCAGGATTTCTAATATCCACAACTGTAAAATCATGTTTTTTAAGAACATTCCAAAATGCATATTTACCTGATTTAAGTACATCCACAAGCTTACCATCTTCAAAATGAATGGCAATCTCATTATCCTGGACATCCATCACTGTAAGCTCCTTTGAAAGCTCTCGGTCTCCAAGGAACAGATTTATATTTTTGCCTGCTACATCAAAGGCTTTATTTACATCGGACACAACAACACTATATTTTATAAACGGATTAAGGTGGTACTTTCCAGGCTTCAAGCATTTAATATAGTTTCCGTCTTTGAACAATAAACCTCTTTCATCATTTTTGATATTTACCTTCATTTTAATCCATCCCTTCGATAAACTAATAATTTTTGCAACCTTTTTCAAGAATCCTCCCACAACATCAGCGGAGTGCTGCTTGAGGATATTTACTCACAGATCGTTATACATGGCTGCCTCTAAAGTTACAGGCATTGCCAAGCATTGCCTGATTACTTTTTATACAGGCTCATGTATAAGGATAGGCTTGTTATATCCGGTATCCGCACACTTCAGAGCCTAAGTTCCGGTGCTTTTGCAAAAGTTCTGCAAAAGCCTGAGGATTCTCTCCAAAGATTCCTGTGAATTACCTCGATTAAAAGTCGAGTGCTAAACCATAGCATTCAGATCCCTAATCTGATGGGGATTTGAACCCCTTTTTCATTGCCTTATGCTCTGCCTCTGAGCTAATCACTTTGCAGTAATGGAGGAATCGAACCTCCGACACTAAGGTTTTTTGCTCCAACTTTCCAGGCATACCTTTTATAATAAAAATAAAAGGCACCGCGAGACCATTTAGAAATCTCCGCATAAGGAACAGGAACAATATTATTATACAGGTATAAAATACTAATTGACAGACAAAAAGTTTGCAACCTTTGTCACGTTGCAAACTTTTTATATAATTAAAACATGTCTATGTATTCAGAAACGCGAGATATTAATATTTCAATCAATTCCTCATCCATAAAAGAATAGTCATCTGATATATCCAGAATGATTACTTTTTTATCCTTGAGGATATCTCCAAATTTTTCTTGAATTCTTCTCAAGTGTTTTTTCTCCATTACAAAGATTATGTCTGCCCAGCCAATATGACCGCCTGTCACTTTAATTCTAGCATTACTTTCTGTTCCAGCTGATCTTACTTCGTGACCATTAGTACCATTAAAAATCTTCTCAGCCGTAAGACTTCTCCATTTATTTCTACTGCATAAAAATAGTACCTTTATGTTAATCACAATCCATTCTTTTCATTATACATACCTACAGACTTTTTTACTCTTGCCACTATCTCATCTGCAATTTTTTGAGGAGATAAGACTTTCACATAAGGTCCTAGTGAAATAATATTCCGTATCAGATTCTCTTCCTCAAAAAGATAATAATTGAGTCGTATTTCATATTTATTATCCCCCAGATATCTGGCAGTTCTCTCCATTCCTGAAAAGCACATAAAGCACCTTTCCATTGCTGCCTTTTTATCCGTTACCTCCAAAATCACCGGCTCTTCTGAGTATTTCTGTTCAAAAAGCAGTTTTCTTGCTGCTTCTCTATTAATACCTACGTCTTCATCTACTATTCTTAGATCTGATAAAGTAAAAATATTGGCCATGATAGGCCGATTATCATCCAATGAGTACATGGAGACACGAAATCTCCCATCTCTCATAGAGTATTCAATACTGACCGGCAGTGCCAGCCTGTTGCTATATACATTACCTTTTTTGTCTGTATTGCTGTACCTTATTGGCTTTTCCTGTATAAGTGCATTCAATATCAGCCGGAAATTCTTTTCATATGTTTCCTGCTCGACAATTGCAGGTAGTTTTATTATATTTGTGAGTTCAAAATACTCGTCTCTTATAGGAGAATCTACGTCAGCAAGCTCATTTTGAAGTTTGTCGAAGGTTTCTTTACTAAGAACCATTCTGACCCCTTCCTTCTCTAAAAGTGCCTTCAACCAGGCTTTTTCAAGTATAGAAAAACGTAACGGGAGAGGCGGCTGGTCGTTTCGCTCCGCTACACTGCTCGCCATGCGTCCCGGCTGGTCGTTTCGCTCCGCTACACTGCTCGCCATGCGTCCCGGCTGGTCGTTTCGCTCCGCTACACTGCTCGCCATGCGTCCCGGCCTACCAGCATTCTCTATAGAAGGATAAAACATACCATCCTTTTCAGTTAATAGGTTTAAATTCTCATCAGTTTCACATTTATTTAAAACAAGGTCTGCAAATGACTTTTGATTCTTACCAATAACCTTCTGTTCAAACTCCCCCTCATCGACTATCCTCAGTATTTCACTTTTTGCTTTTCCATCGGCACACTCATTGATAATTCTGAATATCAACTGAAAGTACCTGTTTTTAACTTCACTGAACAACTCCATAAGATAAAAGCATCTCCTTCCAGTCATTAAGAATCTTCTCTGCCAGTTCTTTGCTTTCTAAAACTCTCATATACCCTGCATATCCCCTGATCCAAGGAATAAGCTCACCACTATCGTTTACCCGGATAGTTATGTGATACCAACCATCTTTAATCTTCTCCAATATACCATTAGGTGCTTCGTTCATAATCCTTTCAATAACATATCCTTCTGTTTCTTCATCAATAACAACTTCAAGTTTTACATTTTCCGGTTCTTTTCTGCCTTCGAGAGATACACTAGACCAACTGCAGCACATCTGTTTATCATATACCTCACCATAATCCTTCCTCACGAAAGTATCCTCCAATATTTCTATACTCTCTATCCTATCAAGCCTTGATACTATACAATTTTCATAGTTATCAAAGGATACCAGATAAAATCTCCCGTGACGGACATCATATCTTATTTTATAAGGACATAAAACTTTGCTGCTAGGCTGGTCGCAAGCAGGGCTTTCTGCTAGACTATGCAACCCGGAACGGTTATCCTGATTTTTAGGCAAGTGGTAAAAAATCTTTACTTTATTCCCCTTGTGTATAGCTTTTAAAATCTTCCACAACACCTGCTCTTCAATTACAGGGTGAAAATGCACATGCCTATAATTAAAGTAATCAATATCATTTACACTGATTTTCCGTTCGAAATGCGTATAATCCTTGAGAGTCTGTTCGCAGAAGTAGCCTGCGACTATAGGACAGACAATGTTCTTAAATAAACAAATAGCTGTAAACAATTCTCTTAACTCTTTGTTATCGAGTGTTTTCAACATATCAGGTGCAACGGAATAGAACTTTGTCCTCTTTACTACTTCACAGGTTAAGATTCCAAAGCTTGTACACATTTCTGAAAGTTTTCTTGCAATGGTCTTGCTGCTGATTCTGTCATAAGATAAATGTCCTCCTTGTGCCAATCCATCTTCTATTTCACTTAGGGAACAAGGGCCATTTTGTGTCTGGAGATATAATAGGATAAAAAAATATGTCAGCAGGTCATTACGTGTGAAACTCTTGGTCATATAGGTATTTACAAGAAAATTATCTGAATGCCTCATAAAGTCATACGTCAGACTAAGAAGCTTATATCTGCCGTCTTTATCAACCTTGATATATTCCTCTTCCACATACTGCTGTATACGACGCATTTCATAACTAACTTTTCTTGAACTGACATTTCGTTTGCTTTCGAGACCATCTCTCGAAAAGCATCCGTAAAGGAAACAATCTCTAAGGATATCCCTTATTATATTGTAATGTTTTATAAAGTCATTAAACATAAAACAGCTCCTCTACGTAAATCCATGTCCTTATTCTATCACAAACCAATTTGGAATAATAAGCAAAACCAGCAAAGTAATTTACTGGTTTTGTATTTTAAATTCTTACAGTTTATTAGCTATCCAACCTCTATGTATTTGGGATCTATAAAATCGGCAAGCCACACTTTTTCATTTCCTTTATAAAACGTAATTCCCTCATTCCAAGCATCCATAGAATTTATAATAAGTAAAGCAGGATGGTCATCTCTCCTTTTACCAACTTGTAGAGCCATATCTGTGTCAACAGCCAAGTGAACATACTGCCTTCCTTTAGGAATCAATCCCTTTTCCTTAATCATTGATAAGAATCGCCTTGTTGTTCCATGAAATAAAACTTCAGGTGGCTGCAATGATTCCTTTATTATCCTCTGAGGAATTGAATGCCCGTACAAAGCTCTTATTCCCATGGTGCATGCCTCAATGCAAAAGACATAGCTTTACTTAATCTTGTATAATCCATTTATCATCAACCTTCCTAAAAAACATCATTTTTATCCATTATATTCGAGCAGCTTATCAATTAATTATATCCCCAATAACTGCTCCAAGTATAAAAATCACCTCGCAAGCATACCCAAATTTGCACGATTACCATACTTTCTAAATCCTTTTACACTCTCTGCGCTACCGCAACTCTCTCATCAATATTCCCTCTCAACTCAACATATGGAAGCTTACGTTCCTTCAGATCAGCAATAATCTGTTTCTGGAATATATGCCGCTTCTGGTCTCCCGAGCGATTCCATCCTTTAATCTTCATTTCAACCGCTCTCCTTATTTCCTTAAGTTCTATGTAGCTTCAGTATATTCGCTATATGTATCCTCATCAAAGCAAACCATCAAAACTTTCTCAATGTTAGAATTCGTATCAAGAAACCCCTTTATCTCATTAATTGCTATCACTGCTGCCCTTTCTACTGGAAATCTGTATGCTCCTGTACTTATTGATGGGAAAGCTATAGTTTTTATACCATACCTGGCCGCTAGTTCCAAAGAATTTCTATAACAATCAGCCAATAGTCCATCTTCTCCCCTGTTTCCTCCCTGCCACACAGGACCCACAGTATGGATGACCCACTTAGCGGGAAGTCTATATCCTTTAGTTATTTTTGCCTGTCCGGTTTTGCATCCATGTAGCTTCATGCATTCCATAACAAGTTTAGGTCCGGCTGCTCTATGAATAGCACCATCAACACCTCCCCCGCCAAGTAGTGAACTGTTTGCTGCGTTAACTATAGCATCAATAACTTGTTTTGTTATATCTCCCTTAATAACATCTAGTCTATTTATCATAATATCGCCTCCCAATATTTAACATCAGCAACCTTATCTCTAACATCTCTATTTCGTGAATTAATCATTTGTTTCAACTGCTTTTACATCTGCAGATAATGCGTAAGTATTGTTTCAGAGATTAAGTGAATATAGTTTTCCAAAGATATATTCTCTTTCAGTAATTATTTTCTTATCCTATTTTAGGTTGTATCTAATCTTCCTCTACTAAACCTTGCCTGTTTTTCAATATCTCTTTTACTTAAGCCCCTATCCTATTCTGTTTCATTATCCAAGACATCTTGCTCAAAAATCTTTGTATTAACAGCTTCTTGCTCCAATTTGCAATTATTCTCAAGCATATAGTCAATCACTTCACTAAAGTTGCTATCCCTTAGTCTTAGTAGCCTTTTACGATCATTTTCTGTAAGCTTTTTAGTATATTGGATATTCTCTTTTAGTGTGGCAGTATCCATTTTATAAGGTCGGAACTCCACCCCTGTTTGACCTTTCAAATGTTCAAATATATAAAACCCACCGGCATCTATGTCACCAAAATGATAAAAAGGCGTACCAGGATTTTGATGGTGTATTCTTTTGATAAATTCACGCCTAATATTATTATGATAACCGCCAAGATAAATTGCAAACATACCTTTATCACTAAAAGTATGAAAACTTGTTAAATTCTCGATAGTTATTACAGCCGTTCCTTTTACATCAATCGTTCCCACATCTGGTAATATAATAGAAGAAATTGCAATATCACCACCAAGTTTTGTCAAATCTATTATTTGGTCATTTAGTGTAATACTGCCCGCACCCTTAAAATTTACGTATGTAGGATTTTTAATGATGTTTAAATTGCCTAGAACCTGATCTTTATCAGGAAAATCCCCATATTCGTATAATAGGTTTATTACCTTGGAAGATAAAGCTTCAAATATCTTAGAATCTCTAAAAACTCTTACGGAAAAATCTCTGACAAAAATTTCAATTTCGACTTTCAATAGCTCATCAACAGCTATCAAAATATTCTCCAGCTCTGACAAATCATTATTAAAGAATTGCACAGGTTTGTTTAATGCAATCCGTTCACATTGAGTTTCGCAATATTTCATTAAGATGGGATTTCTCAATTTATATTTTTCCATCAAATGAAGAATAGCCGAATTTGTATCCTTTTTAGGCGACCTTCCAACATAATTATATACTTGTTCCAAGCTATTCAGATTTAAAACAATATCTTTATAAACTTTTGCCGAATTTGCTTGTGCAAATATGAATTGCTTTCTTATTAAGATGTCTATAGCCTCGTTTATCAAGTTAAACGCTTCATAGTTTGAATGATCAGCATACTGAGGAAACAAGGAAGAAACTTTGACCATGAACCTTTGATTTACCTTGTTATCCCCTATAAAACTTTTGCTTCTTTCAAACTTGTCCAACAATTCATTAATTATCTGACTCTCAAATCTGCTCCTCATAGGTCATACTCCTCAATAATGCTTGTCGTACCCTCCCTCATTGCCATTAGAATCGTGTCTACCTTTTCGCCAATTATCTCAATTTTTGAAGGTGGTGTGGCAAGTATAATCTGGAAATTCTGACTGTTTAAAAAATCCATCATTGAGCTGATACGGTTATCGTCCATCTTGTCAAAAGCTTCGTCAAACATAATAATTCTGATTGTATCACCAAGCTTATAGAGCTGGACAAAGGATGCTGCTATAGCTACATAATATGGTGTTTGGGTTTCTCCGCCACTTTTTTCACCATATATTTTCGAAAATCGCTGTACTATCCCATCTTTCTTCTCCACAATAATATCATAATCAAGATATCTTCTGTAATCTGTATATTCTAAAAGCACCTTCTCTCCCTTGTCATCATAAGCAGTTAACTTGGCAAATAGGTCTTCCATCTCTTCCTTATATTCATCATCAAAGGCTCTGGACCATAAATTAAATCCTGCTTCATTGTTTTTTGACATAATCATTTGATAGATGCTTTCTTTTTTCTTATTGTGAGTCAACTCAAACTTGTAGCTGTCGTCACCATAG
>CAYPCH010000080.1:0-16052 GCA_964409165.1 uncultured Oscillospiraceae bacterium
ATGAGCTTCGCACCCAAGCCTGTTGCCCCTTCAATTCCGCTCGGTATTGAGAGCACATCGTTTGTACCGCAAATTATATCGGTTCCACCGTTCAGTGTTACCATATCTCCTATTACTCTTCCATAAACAGCCTGATTTGTCCCGTTAAATACAATTCTGCCTTTTGGTGCATATACTATTCCATGAAGTTCATTACATCCTCCGTTTACTGTAATATCACCATCTTTTGAATATATGCAAATCGAATCGCTTACGACATTATAGTTGACGTTGCCATTAAAAGTAATATTGCCCGTAGCTACTATGCAACCTGTTCCGGAAAACGTCCCCGATAAGGTCAAATTACCGTTAACAAAGATTGGAGAATCTATAGCAAGGTGGTGTCCGGTAAGGGTTATACTTGAACTAAAATATGTTCCTCCAGCTAAAGCCTGATCTTTTACCATATCTGAAAAGTCGGGCATATCTATAAACTCTGACGGGCACTGCCTGTTTTGTATATCGTTTGAGCTACCATTCACTCTCAATCTGGTTATTGCTTCACAACTTCCGGTAATCGTATTGGTTCCGTTAGCTGTGAAGATAGCGTTGGTATGGGAATTTCCATCAACAATAGTCCCTCCATTAAGTGTAAGAGGCCTACTGCTACTTCCCGAGAACAGTGCATAGTCAAAACATGAAGGAACACCTCCCGGTCGATCGGGATCTTTTGATGCACCTGATATAACAGTATTGTTAACACTGTCAATTCCTATTATTCTTGCAAAATACAGTTCAACCTGCTTTGTTGCAGTTATTTTTAAAACATTATTGCCATCTTCGAAAGATATACTGAAATCATCGCTGGTATAACCATTCTTAATTATATAGTCACCTATAACCTCTGACGCTTTTGTTATATCCGGCAACTCCTGCACACCTGCTAAGGCCGCAGCATCTGCACAGTTCTGCATCTTTGCCTTTTCTACAACAATTACACCGCAGTCAACAACCAATGCACTAAAACCGCATAAGCCTGATATCAGAAGACAATAAATGATCAGGGAAGTTCCTTTATTGTTGCCTAATAACTTCTTTATTTTCATTTCAACAACCTCCTTCTCCCCCTCGTACGGCACACTACTTCCTAATATAATTTTAAGCTTTTTCACCATGAATTGCCATAAGGTATATGACTCAATCCTATAGTCACATTGACTCAAACTCTTCCATAAGGCAATAGACATGAGTCCCTTGGTACCATAATTATACCTTTGGTGGTTCAATCCCTGTTAATAAAACAACAAAAAGCTTCGGGACATCGAGTCCCAAAGCTTTTTGCCGGATTTCCTTTCAGGAAATGATCCTAATAAAAAGAGACAAAATTTCGTACCCATCAAGGATACTCAATTTTACCTCTTTCATTTAACTCATCCCTTAGTCCTTTAAAAGCTCAAGTGCTTTAGCATACTGCTTGTCAATCCTAAGCACAAGCTCGTCAAGCTTGTCATTTAATGCCTGCTGAGTAGAATAATCCAACACTCCGTATGAAAATAGCCCTGTATCCTTTTGAAACTCTTTGACCGCTAAAAACGTTCTTTCGTCCATTATAAGATCGGGTGTACCTACATCATATCCGCTTAACAAAAGTATCTTCTCTGCATAATAAACATCAACGCTTTCAGTATTAAGTAGCGGCTTTACTGTTTTCCTCAGCTTGCTTACACTTCTTACATCTATGTTATTTATAGTATGCTCGTTCTCAATATATATATCGGGTTCAAGTCCGGTTCCATCTATCATACGCCCCTTAGGTGTATAATACGCACCTGTGGTAATCTTTGTCCAGCCTATTATTTCATCATCGTCCGGATTTATATTAAACTTGCTACGAAGGTCGTATGCGTTTATTATATTCGCTCCTAGCTGTTCTTCATATTTCTTGTACGACTCAGGAGACAGAACAGGATAAATGTTCTGAACCTTTCCCTTCCCATAGGTCTTTGTACCCACAAGTACTCCAGCTTCAGTATCCTGAACAGCTCCTGCAAGTATCTCCGAAGCACTAGCGCTATTATTATTCACCAATAGGACAAGTTTATATTTGAGATTTTCAAGCTCTGAATGGTATTCCTCATCCTTTTGCGATTCCGATTTGAAACCAAGTTTTGTAATAATCCCTGCCGGAACAAAATTCCTCGCAATTCTTACTGCCTGACTTACTTCTCCTCCGGGGTTATCCCTCAAATCCAGTATAATCTTGTCAATATTGTTTTTATCCATTTCCTCTAGTGCCATATCAACGTAGTGGGAAGCATTGGAACTGAACATATCAAGTTTGATAACGCCTATATCCCCTACGATATCATGTGTAACGGGACTAAGTGATATTTTTCTTCTTAATACATCCATTTTTATAAGCTCTTTTTCCCCATCCCTTTTGATTCCCAAGGATACTTTTGTTCCCTCCTCGCCTTTAATAAGGCTCGCAACCTCATCGGTAGTCTTTCCGGTAACAACAGTACCGTTAACTTCTACAATAATATCCCCTTCAAACATGCCAGACTCCTCGGCAGGAGAAGATTTGAACACTTCAGTTACAACCATTTCTTCTCCTTCTTTGGTAAAGGATACTCCAATACCTTCATAGGAACCTTCTATATCTCCTAAAAAACTGTTCGCTTCTTCATTTGTAAAATATGTGGTATATGGATCCATGGTATCAAACATTCCCTTGAGTGCCCCTTCAATAAGCTGCCGCTCGGTTACATCTCCTTTGTACTTATCTTTAACCATATTTATAACGCTTTGGAAGTAATCTATGTTGCCGTAATTTCCATCTGTGACGCCGCTTCCTTCTTCTGCATAAACAGCCCCCGGTGCAATCATGCAGAAAATCAGTATAATAACCAGTGTGCCTTTTAAAAAATCCTTTCTCACATCAATTCCCCTTTTCCTTTAGTTTAGTGTGCTGAAATATATAAATAGACCAATTTAAAAACCCAAAGTAATACTTCAGCTGTTTCTTAGTTTGCCAACTGGCTTTAGAGCCCTTTACCTATAGTTTATAACCCGCTCTCTATAATCCTTCTTCAAATCGTTCCTCATATAATTTATCAGCTTGTTTATAATTGCAGCCGCTCTTGCCTTGGTAAGATGCTCCTGAGGCTTGAAATACCCATTCTCATCCCCAAGAACTAGACCTATCCTCTGTGCTACATATACAGAGCTATGAGCATAAGCCGGTATATCATCGTTGTCCCTGAAAGTGGTTGCAATGCCGCCGTCAGGTGCCAAGCCTTCCAATCCGAGTGCCCTAATAATTATCGTTACAGCATCAGCTGTACTGAGGTAATCATCCGGCGCAAATCTAGCTTCTCCTCTTCCACTTATCATCCCCCTTTTATAAGCATTGTTTATATTCTCAAAATATTTGCTTTCTGTGGATACATCCAAAAACGGCGAAATAATTTCCTCTGCCTTTTTGTTCACGGTTCTACTGGTCTTTGCAGTAGCAGTCAACGAATCCTTGGGAACCTCTTTGCCAGCAAGCACTATGGCATCAGCAAATTCCGCCCGCTTCATAATCTCTTGGGGATTAAACGTTTTTGCATCTTCTTTTAGAACTTCCAGACTATAAAGCGCTTTTATGTCATTTTCAGCCCAATGACCTCTTATATGGATAAGGTCAGGAACCGGAAGCCGTGTATTGACTGGAAAGCTCTCAATCTCCAAGCTACCTTTCATCTCCATAAGCCTGTCGGTAGAAACTCCCTGTGAATCAAATTCCGGGAGTCGCGAGATATATTGCATTACACTGCTATTATACTGATTCTGGACAAACCCACCTTCAAAGCTTATTGTCTCTGGTTCATTCTCAACATATTTTATCTGCTTTGAAGTTGTAGACGAAAGACTTATATCTACTGTTCCGCCCCATTTGTCAATTTTTCCGTTGTTATTGGACTCGCTTTCTATTATATATCTTAAGAGCCGTGTTTCGGTAGTACCCCAAAACTGGTTATATCCGTAAAAATCCCCGGTCATCTCAACTGTTACTGTCCCTGTATTTGTACCTGCTCCAGCCTGATATGTCTTTCTACCCCACAGGTTTCCTGCAAAATAGTCAACTGCAGGCTTGGAATCTGTTATATTTGATTTTGTAAAATCATAATTTCTCAATGTATATGTAATGTTTCCTAACCTTACAACCTCTGTATTATTTGTATTAATGCTTGTTTCTTCAATTGTCTGTCCATTATCTTTCTTTGTTATTATTGTATTGTATGACAAAAATCTTGTCAATGTAGCTCCCTTTTCCAAATTGTCCAGCCTATATGTGTAGTTTGAGGTTTCAATATCCTTTCCTGTCGTACGATCCTGTTTGATACTCCTTTTTATTGTCAGTGTGCCGCTTAACACTATTGGCTCACCTGTAATAAAGCAAACCTCCTTGTAGTCAAAAGAAGTTTTCCCGGGAGCTTCGCCTGAAGATATACCTCCTTCATACCCGGAGTCTCCTTGTCTTGCATATGCAGGAACAGCAAATATGCTACAAGTTACCGCCAATGCTACCAAAATAGTTCCAAACTTATAACCCGGCATGTTACACCTCCGAAATTCTTAAGGTTTATGCTAAATTCATTTCTTGCACGTATACAGCAAATCTATTCTGCAAAAATTATATATGCATCTCCGGCTGCGGTATTATCCCTTTTTATAACCCGGATACTGTCACCTTTTTCAAGTTCGGACGGTTCTGCAACTTTATTGTTCTTTAAAACAATGCTGTTTCTCAATATATTGAGTATTATATCGTCACTATCAACCCACATATGAGCTGCTATGTCATATATTCTGGCATTCACAAGTTTTACTTCCGTCATCATCTCCTGTCCTGTTGCTTCCTGTTCTGCTGTGTCCTCCACGATGTTCTCACCTATAATCTCAATAATTTCACCCTTTGCATTAATATTACCGTAAGGTGCAGTGTTTATCAATACTGCATTTATACCATCTGCCAAAATATAAACAGGTCTGTCCACAAAATCCGAGTCATCGTAGTCAGTGAAATCTCTCTGCCCGACAACACCGTTGTCATCCAAAACCCTTGTATCATAATTAATCTTAAATGTCTTAGGGGTATTGTAGTATTCCCATTCAAGTCCTTTAAGCTCTGAAAATGATTCTACCGTAAAGTCACTATTCTCATTTATGTCTGATATTCTGCCCCGGTAAATCCTTATAAAGTCGGGGTCAGATCTTTCATTTATTTCTACCACACTTGCATAATAGTTGCCATTATCATAGCTTCTGTTTGCTACAATATATGCTTGGTCTTTCTCAACTATGCTGTTGCCCGAAACTAGCCTGCTGTCTTTTATTATAATGGTACCCTCATTGTATCCTAGATTTTTATATTCCTTTTCAATACTGAATTCTCCTTTAATACCCATAGAATTTAAAGCAATACTATCATCAAAAACCGGCGCTTCCGAATCTTTCGCATTCCTGAAAGATACGATAACTGCCCTTTCATTACCTCCGTAATCCTTTTCAACAGCTATATAGGCTTCATTATCCTTTAGGAATTTATTGGCTGTCTGCTCGTCGATACGACCGCTGTTACTATACATAGTGTTATCCTCTGATACAGACATTGTAGTAAATCCTTTCTGCTCAGTTCTTACCCATTTTCCGTTCTTAAGCACCTCCAAATTTTGAAGAATAAGCTTTCCTGAAATATTATCAATACCAGCAACCGTTCCTTTATATATACTTGTTATAAAGTGCTCATCACCCTCAATAGTAATCTGCTTAAGCTTTGTAAAGCTGTCGGTTATATTTAGAAGTAACTTTACCCTGTCCCCATCTTTTAAATCCTCATAGCCTGCAACTTTCCTGTCAAATATCACATTTATATCCCTGTTCGCATCGAGAACCTGATATGTCCCGTCATCGTATCTTACAGAGAGGGTAAGAGGTCTTTTGGAAATAACTTTGCCGAACTTTACAATATAGTTATCCACAGCGCTTATAACCTCAATGTTTCCTTTATCACCAAGCTTCAAATATACCGAATCTCCGCCTTCCACATCCTCGATTCCAGCTTTTTTACCGTTTTTAAGTATCCCTATATCTTTAGGATTCAAGTAGTTATAGGTCTGAAGCTGTTCAAACGAATCCTGTGGCTGACCGCCTGCATTCATCCCTTTTTCATTGTAAAGGGTTATGTAGCCCAACTGAGGATTATTGTCCTCAACAATCCCACTCACCACACCCTTGTCTTTGAGTCTTAATTCAACATTTTTTACCCCTACGACAATATTGTCCCTAATTGCCAAAATTGCGTCTATTACGGGGTTAATGCTTTCCACATCCGACCTTTTGCCGTCAATAAACACTTCCGCATTATTACTGTAAACAAAAGTTATGTCCACATTTTCCCCGCTCATATCAAAGGAAAAATTTCTACTTTCAACATCCATATTGGGGTAGTCTATGTTAAAAATTTTCGACACATTAAGTGTCAGATTATCGGGATTTACCTTATTGATTCTTGCAACTATATATACTATATCAGATACATTCGACAGTACCTTTACATATATTACCCTTCCGTTCATGTCTACCGTATACTCAATTCTGTCCCCAATCTTTAAAAGATTTCTGTTTCCTACCCAATTCCCTTTATACACAATTAGGTCAATATCAGGTTCATTAATCGTGCTACCGGTTCGTTCGTTTTTATATCCTTCAAATCGGTTGTCTACAGTGTTGGTAATAATGGCATGCAGCTTCCCGTTGCTGTTTCTGACGTTATAGGTTTTTGCTACTGTTTTGACACCATCAGGATAGCCTCCGGATATTTGTATATCCTCAACAGTACCTATCTTTTTCTCATATCCCAGAAGGGGGAATATCAAAGGCAGAGCATTCTTTATGACCTGTGCCATCTGCTCTCGGGTAATATAACCGGTAGGTCTGAAATATCCTTCACTTTCCCCGTTCATTATATTGTTTGCCAAGACTGCCTCTATATATGGAACCTTATGGGGATCAGCCAACGTCCAATCATTGAAGCTGTTAAATATTTTCTGTTGACCATAAACAGGCAAAAGTCCCAGTGCCTGAGCCAACCAATAGGCTACCTCCTGCCTTTGCGCAAAAGCACCCCGGTAGAAACTTGTTTCAGTCAGTGTATCCAGCTCGGAAGTTAAAGCGTCTGCAAGATCTTGAGCACTTATCAATCCGCCGTTTGCAGCCAGTTGTAGATATCCGTCCGACCACATTGCAGGAGCATATGTTTTTTTATCCTGCAATGCCCTTACATTATCCAGAGCTTCTGCAGCCAGCTGTGCTTGAGCCTCCATTCCGGCTGCCCTGTATATCAGAGCAATGGCCTGCTCTTTGGTAATATAATTGGTACGTCGAAAGGTTTTATCTCCGTATCCTTTTACTATATTCAATGCGGCAGTCTCACAAATAGCTTCTCTTGCCCAAGTGTTCGATATTTTTACGTCATTAAAATCGATATTTTTTAAAATAACTGACGCATTATCAATTCCGTAATATGTATATTCAGGCGCTTCTGTAGCACATACCGGCGCTATAAGAGCAAGAAACAAAAATGATATAAGCGTAGTTGAAACAACTACTATTTTAAAAGGTTTTTTGTTAAAGTACAATTTCTTATTCACCATAACACTACCTTTCTCACACATCCACGGAGGATACTCAATTTTAGTTGGATTTTGCTTCTCCAAATGCCGCAAATAAAAAAATAGCCGTATTAATTTTAATATCGGCTAATTGGCATACACCTATTAATTAATAATTTATTACAATTAAAACTGCATCATTCCACCATTTCCCCATTCCCTAAAGTTTTTATCACGCACTGAGTGCAAACATCGCAAAATTATTCGCTGAATGAAAGAAAAAACATGGCCAAATGGAGCCAGCCTTTTTAAGTATGACCCCCTGAATGTAACTGAATACTATCAGAAACAAAAAGGATTTTACAAAATAAGCTGAAAAGACCAGGTTCCCTTCAATAAACCACTTTGGAAAATGAACAAATGCAAACAATAAGGATGTAAATAAATTCGCAAACTTGAATTTCATTAATTCTTTAAACTTCTGAAGTATATACCCTCTGAATACTATCTCTTCAGTTATTCCTATAAGCAACACGCCTCCAACCCATAAGTTCAAATCAAACGAAGGGTTAAAGTTAACATTTTCAGAGTGCATAATCATTCTAAAGAATATATACTCCACCAGAAAAACGCCTAGCAAAACACCGTATACAATACCCCTTAAAATCTTCCTTTTCAACTTCAAATAATCCAGAGGATTCTGCCTGAAAACGCAAACCAAAAGTATTATTACCGGAATAGTCCATATAAGTATTTTGCAAAGATTGCTTCCGATTAGAGCTACAACAAAAGGCATGCTTCCAAAGAATGGCACAACAAATAGTGTGTATAACGACCATACAAAATAAAATGAGATCAAATAAAAAATCATTACAGCTATAGTTTTATTTCTGTTACTGTTACTTGTCTTAACCATACCCGCCATCACCCTTTATACAAAAATTTGAACCAAACCTTTTTATAAAGCATCTCTATATACGATACCTGTTTGCGTTATAGAAGTTATAGAAAAAATCTCCAAACCCAAAACGGCATCTGATACTATATTCGATCGTCCAACATATTTTGAGAGGGTTTATAAAAAAATTAGCACCCATAAAGAGTACTAATTTTTGCTTATTTCATTTCACTCCAAAAGACCTGATAAAACAAGTCAGAAGAATGTCGATGGCTTATTTTACATTCTTTCAGGAGCTTTTATACTTAAAACGTCCAGAACATTTTTAATAACAATTCTTGTACTGTTAACAAGTATTATTCTTGCTTTCATAAGGTTCTCTTCTTCTCCCTTTACCCTGCATGCATTGTAAAAACTGTGGAACACCCCTGCAACATCAAGCACATACCTTGCAAGTCTGCTTGGTTCTAAAGTCTCTGACGCAATCCTTATCTCCTCTGGATATTCCGAAAGCTTTTTCATCAGTTCAATCTCTGCACTACTGTTCATTAATGAAAGTTCAACCGTGTCAACATCGGGTACTTCAATCCCCTCACTCTTTAACAGATTCAACATGCTGCATATTCTGGCGTGAGCGTATTGCACATAATAAACCGGATTTTCATTTGACTGTTCAACCGCAAGATCCAAGTCGAAATCAAGCTGGCTTCCAGACGCTTTGGCATTAAAGAAAAACCTGGCGGCATCCCTTCCAACCTCTTCTAAAAGGTCTGTAAGGGATATGGACTTCCCTGTTCTTTTTGACATCCTTGCAATTTCGCCGTTCCTATATAAACGTACCAACTGGAATATAACAATATCAAGTTTGCCAGGGTCAATTCCGAGAGCCTCTACCGCCCCCTTCATTCTAGCTACATGTCCATGGTGGTCTGCACCTAAAAGGTTTATAACCCTGTCAAATTTACGCTTTAAAAACTTATTCCTGTGATAGGCAATATCGGATGCAAAATATGTAGGAATTCCATTATTCCTTACAATAACTTCATCCTTTTCAGCTCCAAGTTCTGAAGCCTTAAACCATAATGCACCATCTTTTTCTACTGCATAACCATTCTTTTTAATAATCTCCAAAGTCTCATCCAGTTCCCCGCTGTCATACAAGGACTGCTCGGAAAACCACACATCAAAACTTACGCCATAGCTTTCCAAGCCATTCCTGATATTTTCAATATTCTTAGGCAATGCATATTCTACAAGAACCTTGCGCCGGGTGTCGCTGTCCACATTTAAGAGCTTGTCCCCATAAGATGCAATATACTCCTTCACATGCTCCACAATATCCTCACCGTGGTATCCATCTTCAGGAAACTCTACAGCGTCCTCACCCTTTAAAAGTTGCAAGTATCTTGCCTCAAGTGATATACCGAACTTTTCGATCTGATTGCCTGCATCGTTTATATAAAATTCCCTTGTAACGTCATAACCAGCCCTCTCAAGTACGCTTGCAATACAATCACCTAGTGCTCCTCCTCTGGCGTTTCCCATGTGAAGAGGGCCTGTTGGATTGGCACTTACAAACTCGACCATAACCTTCATGCCTTTTCCTTCATTTACTCTTCCATAGTCTTCCTTTTCCTTCTCAATTACCTTTAAGCAATCATACAGCCAGCTGTTTTTGAGATGAAAATTAATAAAGCCCGGTCCTGCAACTTCAACCTTGTCAATATATGTGTTGTTCAGCTCCATATTTCTTATCAGTATTTCAGCTATTTGCCTTGGGGCTTTTTGGGCGGATTTTGCTCCCTGCATAGCTATATTTGTTGAAAAATCACCATGCTCTTTCTCCCTTGGAGTTTCAATAACAATATCCTCCACTTCAATTTCCGGGAGTTCTCCGCTTCTATACGCCTTTCCCAGTGCATCCCTTACCGTTTTATCAATTTGCTTCTTTATAGTCTCCACTATATTGGTCATCAAACTGTCCTGCCTCTCTTATAAACATATGAAAATCATTTGCTCCAGATTTATTATCATCTATTTCAAGCCGATAATCAACTCTAATTTCTCCACCCTTATCATTAACATCAATTGATACAATATTTGTAAAAACCTGCATGGTAAATGTCCCATACTGAGTATCATAATAGGACATATGCTTCTGTCCCTGTTCAAAAATAAACTGGGTATTTACCGCCCCAAACCTCATAAGAGTAACAATTCCGTCGGAAATTTTAAGGGTGGTTGTCGTACCGTCCATTCCTGTAACTTCACTTTCCTTATAAGTCACATAATAGGCATTGCCTTTTTTATAGTATTTGCCTTCAGTAACCAGTTCCAATGTATTTGAATTCTTGCTTCCAGACGTCTGAATCCCTTTTACCGAAATAATGACGTTTTTATTCATAAAACATCCCTCCATTTTTTTAGGACAGCAATGTCCGTATTAGAGATAATACTTTCCTGCTTGCAATTGTACGATTATACTTCCATTGATTAAGCTCTGAATTAAGATTTTCAATATCTCTCAATATCAACTTTTTCAGCAGAATGTATTTTCTTACTTAAAATGGAATTACCTAGAGATTCAAACTTTTCCACACTGTCACTTGTGTAATACCTGTAAACCGGATTGACTTTTTCATCCCTTTCCAAATTGTTTTCTTTAACAACCTCCTTTACTACCTTCGCTACTTCCAATGCTGAACTTACCAATCTTACACCCTCACCCATAACCTTTGAAATGGTGTTTTGCAAAAGAGGATAATGGGTACATCCAAGAACCAAGGTGTCAATTCCTTCATCTTTCAAAGGGAGCAAATACTCCTGTGCAATTCTTTGTGCAATGTCATTTTCCCACCAGCCTTCTTCCACCAGAGGAACAAACATAGGACAGGCTTTCTGGAATATATGGATTGTCGGGTCAATTCTGCTTATAGCTTTTTCATATACTCCGCTGTTCACTGTTGCAATAGTTCCAATAACACCCACCCTTTTATTCTTTGTCTCCCTGACCGCAGTAACAGCACCTGGCTGAACCACTTCCACAACTGGTATATCAAAGCTGTGCCTGACCAGATCCAAACTGCAAGCACTAGCTGTGTTGCACGCTATTACAATCATTTTTATATCCTGGTTCAAAAGAAACCGTATGTCCTGATACGTATATTTAATAACTGTTTCTTTTGACTTCGTCCCATAAGGGGCTCTTCCACTGTCTCCAAAATAAACAACACTCTCATACGGCAGAATATTATTTATTTCGTTTAAAACCGTCAGTCCTCCCAACCCTGAATCAAAAACACCTATTGGTCTGTTATCCATAATATTCCCCCAAAAATAATGCAATTTAATCTAACAATTACTGCAAATAAAATAGTGCAACTACAAACTCAACAGTCAATTTCTCTCGAATTATCATAATATCTTTCAACAGCAAGGTCTATCAGTCTTTCAACAAGCTCTGCATAAGAAATACCCGACGCTTCCCATAACATGGGATACATACTGATACTGGTAAATCCCGGTATTGTATTCACTTCATTTATATAAACCTTTCCAGATTCCCTGTGTACAAAAAAGTCAACTCTTGAAAGCCCTGCACAATCTAAAGCCTTAAAGGCTTTTACCGCATAATTTCTTACTTCTTCTATCGTTTCTGCTAAAAGCTTAGCAGGAATTATAACTTTTGACTTATTATCAATGTACTTTGCCTTATAGTCGTAAAAGTCGTTACTAGGAACAACTTCTCCTACCGTAGAAGCTATAGGGTCATCATTGCCGAGAACAGCACATTCCACTTCTCTTCCGTTTATAAATTCTTCCACAAGTATTTTTCTGTCATACTTTGCTGCAAAATTTAATGCCTCAATAAGTTCGGTTCTATTTCTTGCCTTTGATACACCTACCGACGAACCTGCATTGGAAGGCTTGACAAACACAGGATAAGAAAACTTTGCTTCTATACTGCCAACTATACTGTCAGCATCTTCCTTAACTTCTTTCCTGGTAAAATATAGATAGTCTGCCTGCGGTATTCCTGCTTTTTCAAATATTATCTTTGCATATATTTTATCCATTCCTAGAGCCGAACCCAGCACGCCGGGACCAACATAGGGGATTCCTGCAATTTCAAAAAGACCCTGTATTGTCCCGTCTTCTCCGTTAACACCGTGGAGTACTGGAAAAATAACATCAACTTTACGCCGTTTACCTACTGCATCAACTGTTTCACTGTTCTCTTTGGACGTAATTCCCCGGTTTACAATTGTATCGATCAAACTGCTTCCAACCTTAAGGTTTTTTAGATTGCCATTTAATGCAATCTCCTCCCACTCGCCGGATGCAATTTTCTCCACTTCACCCTCATAGGGAATCCATTTTCCGTCTTTTGTGATTCCAATCATTGATATATCAAATTTACTGCTGTCAATATTCTTTATTATTGATGTCGCAGATACTCTCGAAACTTCATGCTCTGAGGATTGTCCTCCAAATATTACCAGCACCCTTTTCCTGTTGCCCATATGTTTTCTCCCCTTATATTTTCAATATAAACAAACAGCTAGTAAATATATATTTATCATTTTACTATTTAAGTACGATAACTTCAAGATTTCCGTCAAAATAGCAACATATACTTAATAATTTTGCTTTTAAACGGGAACATTATGTGAAAAATATGCAAGTGCTTGGATAATGCTGTATAAAAGACATACTTTGAAACAAACTGCCAATACATATGCAGTCTTAGAAAAAAAATGATATGAGTACGAGTTGTACTATAATTAAATTCTATCATAAAACAGGTATTATGTCTACATGATACCCCATTTTTCAAGAGTCCTATTTTTATTGCAGTATCCAAATATTAATAAATTCAGCGGTTGCTACGGTCATCTTTGGATGCATCCTTTGCCTGTTCCGGTAACCAATGCGTCAATACATCCGTTTACTCTGCTGACATAAAGGGTGTCTCCCGATTCATAAACTTGAAGTCCCCTTCTATAAGACCAGTGTCTCAGTCCAATATTATAGTCACCAGCCTGAGTTAAAAAGCATTATTCCTTCATCATACAAAAAATTCTGGTATTCTAATTCCTTATATCCTTTTGCTCTATAAATAACCTTTTTTTGATCTATTGAGTAGATATCAGCAAACTTTTCTTCATAATCAACAAACAACGCAAATTTATTTAATATTGTCATTTTATCGTATCCCGGAAGAGTGCATAGTTTATTCCCAGTTTTGGTATCAATCAGTATAACGCCCTCCTCATAGTTTAGACCTAAAACAGAAGTATCAAAATGGTCTATACCTGATGACAGATTAGTTTCCACCACATCAAGAACTTCAATGTCCATTACGTTAATTTTTATACCTGCATCTTCCAGCCTTTGTGTTATTTCAGCTTTGCTTTGATTCTCGCTATGTCCAGATGGTCTTGATATATACACCTTTTCGTTTGACATTCTTACAACATCAAAAATCCCGATTTGCTTGTTCTCTGTACGTATAGTCCAGGTAATTGTTCCATCTTGCTCTCTATATTTTATGTGGCAGTCTGGAGACACCTCAAAAATACTTTTGTCAGCCATGAGGTCATCGGTACTTACCGACAGCAATACCAATTTGTTCACTTGCGTATCTTCAGGTTTCTTTGAGAACAACTCATCTTCTCTATCTTCCGGTGTCCCTAAAGGTAATATGTCACTTTTTATTCCTGCTGTAACTGTTGTAGGTTTATCTGACATATTTCTGGCAACAATAACAGCACTAGCTATAAATACACCTGAAACAATCAAAACCAATAGAACTAAATAAGCAGTTTTTTATTTAAGTGTTTAATCATATATTCCACCTCATTCCACTACACTCTAACATATTCCAACAGAATTGACTTCTGCAACACTGGGAAAAGACTTTTCTTTTAAAGAAAATATATCCTCAACAACATCAAATGTCCATATTTTTCTTTTACATTCCTATTTACGTTAAATCTTTAGTGTTTTTATTGATAACCTCTTTTGCGGTAATCTATAATTTTTTAAATATAACCCTCTTAAAACTATATGTCTTAATCGAATAGTATATTAGAAATATGTAAACAAAATATAAAATTAGTATAGTTATATTTCTTTGTCTTAAACTACTACTTCTTCATTAAATTTCTTCTATAGCCTAATTCATTTAAACACTGAACTTTAAGTCAGCACGATGTACAAAGTACCGAATATATGCATTTAATAATTTTACAGGAGGAAAAAAATTTGGAACAAGTATGTCTTTTTCAATCAAAAACAAAAATCAGAAGAACTGAATATATTGACACCGAAAAACAAAATACATCTGTAATTTCTTTCGAAAAAGATTCAAAAAACAGATCTGATAAAAGCGGAAGCAGGGTGTTTGAATGTATCATTGATTACATACATAAAAACATCTCAAATTCAGACCTTACACTGACTCGTATTGCAAAAGAATTCTGTCAAAATCCCAGCTACTTAAGCAGAATATTCAAACAGAAGTTTGGTGTTTCTTTTGTGGATTATATTACCCGGACAAGAATTGAAACAGCAATTTATCTTATCAGAAAAACTGATTTAAAGTCCTATGAAGTGTGCGATAAAATCGGGATATCCGACCCAAATTATTTCAGCAAATGTTTCAAGAAATACACGGGAATGTCTGTTAATGATTTTAAAAAATGTCCTTCCATTAGGTTTTTAAAGTTTTCAGGCAGAATATAACTTTTTGTTAGGCTTCCTGGAATGAAATGAAAGAAACATAAAGGAGTGCCCTTGATGGGTACTCCTTTTTGCTAGGCTACTTTGAGTGAAATGAAAGAGGCAAAACTGAGTACCCTCAATGGGTACTCAGTTTTGTTAGGCCTCTTGGAGTAAAATGAAAGAGGCAAAACTGAGTACCCTCGATGGGTACTCAGTTTTGTTAGCAGTAAATATTTTTTATTAGAGCCATTTCCTGAAAGGAAATCCGGCAAAAAGCTTTGGGACTCAATGTCCCAAAGCTTTTTATTGAACTTGGCAAGGTGAACCATTGAGTGTAAAGTTAGTAGGTGTTCCTCCTGAACCACTGATATTAAACCCAAATGATACTGAACCTCCCGGTGCTATATTACCATTCCATCCTGAACCTTTTGCCGAAACAGATGTTCCGTTCGAAGTACAGTCACAGTTCCACGAATTGGTTACCTTCTCATCCCCGGTAAAAGTCCAGTTAAGTGTCCATCCACTAACTTCTGTTGAGCTGTTATTTTTAATAGTTACACTTACAGTACCTCCTGAACCCCAGGAATTTTGTGAGTAAGTTACCGCATAAGACCCGCTTTGGGTGTTATTAGGCGTCGAATTGTTCCATCCTTGATTATTCGGTGCTTGTGTAGGTTGTGCAGGGTTATTCCATCCTTGGTTGTTCTGACCTTGATTGTTCCAGTCCCACTGGTTGTTTGGTGCTTGTGTGGGCTGTGCAGGGTTATTATTCCATCCCTGGTTGTTCT
>CAYPCH010000080.1:16152-18046 GCA_964409165.1 uncultured Oscillospiraceae bacterium
TTGTTTGGTGCTTGTGTGGGCTGTGCAGGGTTATTATTCCATCCCTGGTTGTTCTGACCTTGATTATTTTGGCCTTGATTGTTGTTCTGTCCATTTGTATTCCCGCTTAAATCAACTCCACCGGTTGTAACTGAAGCTGTCAGAGTATTTAAATTTTTGTCTGCAAATGATAATGCTCCTGTTGTTTTGATTGCACTCAGTCCGCCTGAAGCATTCTGACTTACTGTTCCTACCAGATATGCAAATACTCCATTTTGCGTTATTACTTCTGTTCCACGTCCGGTTTCATCTGAAAACAGTATTACTACAGTTCCTGATGCTACATTGCTGTCAAAGTTTGATCCTGCATTTACAACTATAGGACCTGCTTCTACAGATGTTAAATTTATTGCACTTGTATCATATGTAATCCTCATATCGCAGTTGTTTATTCCTGCTGAAGGTACTCCGCTTAACGATACAGGTATTCTTACATTTTCTCCAGGCTTGCCGGAAATTGTTCCTATTTGCAAAGTCAATCCGCCTTGACCTGAGCCTTGTCCCGGATTGTTCCATCCTTGATTGTTTGGTGCTTGTGTAGGCTGTGCATTATTGTTATTCCATCCTTGATTGTTCTGACCTTGATTATTCCAGTCCCACTGGTTGTTTGGTGCTTGTGTGGGCTGCGCAGGGTTGTTATTCCATCCCTGGTTGTTCTGACCTTGATTGTTCCAGTCCCACTGATTGTTTGGTGCTTGTGTGGGCTGTGCAGGGTTGTTATTCCAACCTTGATTGTTCTGACCTTGATTGTTCCAGTCCCACTGATTGTTTGGTGCTTGTGTGGGCTGTGCAGGGTTGTTATTCCATCCCTGATTGTTCTGACCTTGATTGTTCCAGTCCCACTGGTTGTTCTGAGGCTGAGTGGTTTGTCCTGAGTTGTTGTTAGTGTTTGTATTGCTGGCGCCTCCAACACTAATTGACATCTGAGTCACATCAGCTTTACCACTACTTTGATATCCCTCTACTACAAGTGATACTTCATACATTTTACCCATCTTCATTCCTTTAGCTTCCCATGCTTTAAAGTGCTCACTTACAGAAATGGTTCCACTTGTTCTTTTCGCAGTTCTGACACTCCAATACTGCTGAAAAGTTGCAGTACCCTTTATGGAAGGTTGTTGTGTTCTAGTTGTCTCATATATCTCATATGAACCCCCATCAACGGTAACAGTGCCCTTTGGTGAGTTGCTTCCCGGTGGCTTCCAAGTGCCATAACTCTCAATGATGTAATATTCTACAAGCGGATCAGTTGTCCATCCATACACAGACAAATATGAATTACCGTTTGGCTGGTAATTGCAGGCATAGTTTAATGTTATGTTTCCAAGTTGCTGATGTGTCTGTGTCTCATTATACTTCTTTCCGGTACGGAATAACGCATTATTGATGTTACTCCAAGAACAGCTGAATGCTCCGCCTCCATTAAGAGTCATGCTTGTGGTTCCGTTATCCTTCCACAATTCATAATCATAACCATCAATAGTACCTGTTGTATTCTCGGTAAGTGTTGTTGCTCCATATACGTTTACAGCAAATAAGGAGCATAGTATGGTTAAACTCGCCAACACAGAAAGAATCACCCTTATCTTCTGCTTCATTTTGCACGTCCCCCCTTAAAAACTTTTAAATCCTTCTTCATGTTTATATCCTCCTTTAGAAATTGAAAATAACCCTGCTACCTAATTTTATCTATTCAATGCCATGGTAAAAACGTATTATTTTTACTCCAACAGGTAATATTTTTACCAAAGTAGGTAATATTTTTACTGCCTCATGTTAACAAAAATTCCATTATGCACAATGCTAAAGCAATTAAATACACATTTTTAACATCTAAAAAAAACCAACCCCATAA
>CAYPCH010000081.1:0-17854 GCA_964409165.1 uncultured Oscillospiraceae bacterium
ATGTGCTACATGCTGACAAGTAGCTTCCCACAGTTTGTAAAATCTGTGAACTATAGTATAATCCATTTCCCTTATTAATATTCTTTGTGTTCCAATAGGATCTTTTCTATATTTCTCTATTTCATCTTCAGAAGTAATAATATTAATAGTAGGATCATTTCTTTCGAAAATTATAGGTTCATCTGGTTCTTTATCTTCTACATATTTAGCATATGATAATGGAAAATATAAGCAAGAATATATATAACTAAGTAAAAATATGCATGTAAGAATTATCAGGTTCCACCTTTTATTCATATGCAATTGCCCACCCTTCTATTTAATAGCCTTCGCTTCTGTAAAAATGTTCACTTATTTTAGCACTTTCGGATGCATTGTAAAAATACCAGTTACCATTTTCTTTTGTAACTAATTCACATCCGTAGAAATATGCAACTTTCTTACTAGGATACTCATTGTTATCGAATAATCCATAAAATATTTTATAATGAGTTTTGTCATAACCAGTAATTAAACACAAAACTTCAAAGTCATTATCATTAGAATATCCTGTTTCTTCTTTTAAAAATTTAACTGCATCACTAATGAACATATAATTTGGATTATTATATGGAAAAAGTGCATTTTCCTCTTTATATAAGGGAAAAACAATATCTTCATAAGTTTTTATATTTTTCTTAGCTTTATATCCAGTAGAAAGATAGTTGAATATATTCTTTTTATCGCCCTTTAAGTCTGCATCAAATAACTCTCTAAATCTATCAGCTATAGCTTTCTTATCTACCTCAGTAAGTCCCTCAGCAGCTTTAAGTGTAGGTTCTGGTGTTAATGTAGGTTCTGGTGTACTAACAACTTTTGTTATATCGACATAAACCGTTCTGACCGCACTATCCCAACTTACAGTCGCACCAAATGCTTCAGCTACATACCTAGCTGGCACAAATGTTCTGCCCTCTTGTAACAATGCAACTGTGTCCATCTGTAGCATCTTTCCGTCAAGTTCATACTCTTTCTTTCCTATGTAAAGAATCAACTTTTTACTATCTTTAGCAAAAGTTGCTTTCTGCGCTGTACCATCCCATGTTACTGTTGCACCAAGTTCTTCACCTAGAAACCTTGCTGGTGTCTGCGTTCTTCCATTTGCATCTATGAATGGCTGTGCATCAGGAAAATACAATCTTTCGCCGTTTACAACTATCCTAAGTGGCATTTCACCAAAAACGTTAAGTACCGAAAATAATGTTGCCATAAGTACAACTACAATAACCAGTGTAAATTTTTTCATGATAAAATTCCTCCGCTCTATTATCCATGCACCCTTTTGCATATTTATAAACAAACCATTATAAAATATTCTTGTTGTTTATAATTTTATATGCTTAATTATTATTCTAATTACAGATAGAAATTTCTAAATATATTCTAATTTTAATATCTGTAATTCTAAAACCTCTTAATGGCAACTAGCCAGTTATTTTTTGGGAAGGCAACTTAAATATAATTATAAAGGTACATTTTACAAGTTTTCTAACAGTCTATCAACAAATATCAAAAAAATCAATCACATTGCTACTAATATTTCAGCAAATTACGCACAAAAATTGCAGTGCTATTTTGTGACATTTTACATGTTATTCTATTCTTGTTGCATTAGCTTCTTATACTTCCTATGCTGTTGCAAATACGTTTAAAGCATTCTCTTTAGAGAAATTTAGCAGTAACCGTTCCCCTTGATATGGGAATATAGAAATGATAAAATAGCATAAACATTAAGTGAAATATACACATCAGGACTTTATAAGTATTCAAACATTAGTTATGGTGAAAATATATATAGTACATATGGTATACAAGGAGGAAATATATGCTGACCAAAGAACAGTACAACAAAGCATGTAAAAGAGCTGCAGAATACCTTAAGAATGCAGGTATCGCAATTACTGCCGAAGAGCAAAAAGGCATGGAGGTAGCTGAATACGGTCTTGGCATGCTGGATAGCATAGGATTAGAGCTTGTAGTTTATGTGAATTCAAACAAATACTGTGCAAAGGAATTAATACTTTTTCCCGGTCAGACCTGCCCTGAACACCGTCACCCTCCGATAGAAGGTGAACCAGGCAAGGAGGAAACCTTTCGTTGCCGTTTTGGAAAAGTTTATCTGTATGTTCCGGGAATACCTGCCCAAAATCCTAAAGCTTCAGCTCCTTCAAGTCGAGCGGAGTTTTTTACGGTATGGCACGAGATTGAACTAAACCCCGGACAGCAGTATACTATACAGCCTAATACTCTTCACTGGTTCCAGGCTGGTTCGGACGGTGCCATAATATCGGAATTTTCAACTAAAAGCAGGGACGAATTTGATATATACACCGATCCAGACATCAATCCTGCCCAAGATAGGAAGGCATAAACCATGATTGATGTAACGGCTTTAGGAGAACTTCTAATTGATTTTACACCGGCAGGAATATCTGAGCAATGTAATATTCTATTTGAAAGGAACCCTGGAGGTGCCCCTGCCAATGTTCTTGCTTGTATCTCCAAACTAGGAGGCAACACAGCTTTCATTGGCAAGGTTGGTGACGATGTTTTTGGGCACTACCTTGCAGATACCCTGAAAGACTATAATATTAATACTTCTGGCCTTAAGTTTGCTACTGACCATTCCAAAACAACACTTGCATTTATTCAATTAGATCAGTCAGGGGGCAGGTCTTTCAGCTTTTACAGGAATCCCGGAGCAGACACCACACTGACGCCCTCAGACATAAATTATGATCTGATCCATAATTCCAAAGTGTTCCACTTTGGGTCTCTTTCTTTAACCGATGAACCTGCAAAGAGTGCAACAATTGCAGCTTTAAAATTTGCAAAAGAAAGTGGTTGTATTATTTCGTTTGATCCGAATCTCAGACCTCTTCTATGGAAAAGTCTTAGCCAAGCCTACGAAGAGATTACATCGGTTATTGGATTCAGTGATATATTGAAGATTTCAGAGGAAGAGCTTGAGTTTATTGCTGGAACAAAGAATTTGGACGAAGGAAGCGCTAAAATTTACAGTCTTTACGGTATCCGGATTATACTGGTTACAAGAGGAGCAAAAGGTTGCTTTATCAGATTTAAAGAGAAAACAGGATCAAAGCCCGCATTTTCAGGATGCAAAACAATAGATACAACCGGGGCAGGTGACGCATTCCTCGGTGGGTTTCTATTTTCCATGCTTTCACAGAATATACACAGCCTTACTGAATTGAATTATAATACGATAGAGCAGTTTACAGAGTTTGCAAATGCTGTTGCCAGCATAAGTACTGAAAAAAAAGGCGCAATTCCCTCTATGCCTACATTAGATCAGGTTAATGAATTGCTTGAATAATTATTTGAATGACTTTCTTAAAATATTATTGCAACTCCACTTGAAGATTAAAAAGCAATGGTAGTATAATAGTATTTATAAGAAAAACAAGATACAAGAAATAAGTGCAATATAATAACTACAATTAAAAAGGTGTTATTTTTTTAAACATAAAGTTTGTTAAAAAATAAACATTTACAGTATCTTTAAAATATTATAAAGGAGAATGATTATGGGTAGAATTTATAATTTTTCAGCTGGTCCGTCCATGCTCCCTGAAAAGGTTTTAGCAAAGGCTGCCAACGAAATGCTTGATTACAAGGGTACAGGTATGTCTGTAATGGAAATGAGCCATAGGACAAAAACTTATGAATCAATTATTCAAAACGCAGAAAATCTCTTGAGAAAGCTTATGAATATACCGGACAACTATTCGGTTATGTTTCTTCAAGGAGGTGCATCTCAGCAGTTTGCAATGATTCCGATGAATATCATGACCCAGAGCAAAAAAGCTGACTTTATCAACACTGGTACATGGTCCAAAAAAGCAATAAACGAAGCAAAGCTTGCGGGAACTGCTAATGTTGTCGCTTCATCAGAGGACAAGAATTTCACTTATATACCCGAAAACTATACACTATCACCGGATGCTGACTATGTTCATATAACTTCAAACAACACCATAGAAGGAACCCGTTTTATTGACTTTCCAAACACTGGTAACACACCTCTTGTTGCTGATATGTCAAGCAATATCTTATCAGAAGAAATGGATGTCTCCAAATTTGGGCTTATATTTGCAGGTGCTCAGAAAAATCTTGGTCCAGCCGGTGTTACTATTGTTATCATAAGAAATGATCTTTTAGGCAAACACAGCGAGAATACTCCCATCTTCTTGCGTTATGAAACCCACGCAAAAGAAAAGTCATTATACAATACCCCTCCCTGCTATAGCATATACATTGTAGGATTGGTACTTGAATGGCTGGATGAACTAGGTGGGGTTAAAGCAATTGAATCCATCAACATTGAAAAAGCCGAGTTATTGTACAATTTTATTGATAATTCTAATATGTTTAAATCCCCCGTGGATAAGAAGTACCGTTCTTTAATGAATATACCTTTTGTAGCTCCTAACGATGAATTGAATGCCAAATTCATTGCAGAGGCTGAAAAAGCAGGTATGACAGCTTTGAAAGGTCACAGACTTGTCGGAGGTATGAGAGCAAGCATATATAATGCAATGCCCGTTGAAGGGGTTAAAAAGCTTGTTGACTTTATGAAAAATTTTGAAATTAATAACAAATAGGGGGAAGTTAAATTGTTTACAATTCAAACTTTGAATAAAATCTCTTCAAAAGGTCTAAACCTTTTGCCAAGAGACAATTATGAAATAGCAACAGAAATCCAGAATCCTGACGCGATTCTTGTAAGAAGTTCTAATATGCTTGACATGGAGTTTATGTCAAGGCTGAAAGCCATAGCCCGTGCCGGAGCAGGCGTCAACAATATACCTGTAGATAAATGTACTGAAAAAGGAATAGTTGTTTTCAATACGCCAGGAGCAAATGCAAACGCAGTAAAAGAACTTGTTATTGCATCACTTCTCCTTTCATCAAGGAAAATATTAAAAGCAATGGAATGGGCTCAAACCCTTAAAGGAAAAGGTGATGAGGTTTTGTCTCTTGTGGAAAAAGGAAAATCTCAATTCCAAGGTCCTGAAATACAGGGAAAAAGGCTTGGCGTAATAGGTCTTGGCGCAATCGGAGTTATGGTTGCAAATGACGCTTTTTCACTGGGTATGGAAGTAATAGGCTACGACCCATTCATATCCATAAGTGCAGCCTGGGAGCTTTCAAGCAGCGTAATAAGAGCTGTAAACATTGAACAATTACTTACATCATCCGATTATATTACAATACACGTTCCTTTCAACGATAAGACAAAAGGAATGATAAATAAAGAGAAATTCTCTATTATGAAAAAAGGTGCAAGATTACTCAATTTCTCAAGGGGCGGACTGGTTGTAAACGATGATCTTAAAGAAGCAATGGACGGCGGAATTGTATCATGTTATGTAACCGACTTCCCTTCGGACGATCTTTTAGGTGATGAAAGGATAATTTCTATTCCTCATCTGGGTGCTTCAACTCCAGAGTCTGAAGAAAACTGTGCTGTAATGGCATCAAACCAGATTCGTGAGTTCTTGGAGAAGGGTCATATTAAAAATTCCGTTAACTTCCCAGAGTGTGAACTTGCTCGTTGGGGAGATACTAGAATAATTGTAGCTCATGACAATATACCTAACATGTTTGGTCAGATTACTACAACACTTGCTCAAAATAAAATAAATATCGGTGATATGATAAGCAGGCATAAAGATAAAATCGGTTACACTATTCTGGATATTGAGGGTGCAGTTTCTGACGAAATAGCAAATGCTCTAAAAGCAATAAGCGGCGTAAGAATGGTTCGCGTAATATAAGGATTGCCCACACTGATTTTGCATATACAACAGAAATGAAATTGGTCTAATAATAAAAAGCTTCGGGACATCGAGTCCCAAAGCTTTTTGCTGGACTTGCTGAAAAATATCATATCAGAAGCTATTCCTTCTTAAAAGCACCTTCTCTGTATTTGTTCATAGGGTCCCACAAAAACCACTCTTCGAAGCCCGCATCATAAACTGCCTGTATTTGCTGTCTTACCTGCTCATCTTCATAATACTGCCAATTTCCACTCCCTATCCAAGTAGCGGTAAAATCCTGCAAAAAAGTTCTCAATATCGGTTTGTGACCATCCATTTTTTCCATCCTGGACTTAGCCTTCAAAAGTGTATTATATATTATCCCGTATGGGTCCAAGTCAGGCTTCGGGAATCTCACACCATTTATGATCTGACCGCGAGCATAGTGGGAAGGATACGCCATAGGATACAAATAATCCAAGTCTTTTCCGATATGCTCAAAATATTGCCCAATTCCCTCGGTGTCACCAGGACTTTCAATTATAATTGCAAACACATCACCTGACAATATGGCATTAGGCAACTGTTGTCTCGCATATGCAAGAAAATCATTTACAATATGATAGTATTCTCTATCGTCTTTTCCCTCAAACACCATTTCACTCTTTCTACCATCGGGAAGTCTGATATAATCGAACTGTACCTCGTCAAATCCCTTTTCAAAAGCTTCTCTGGCCAAGTCGATATTATACTGCCATGCATCCTTGTTATAAGGATTCAGCCAATTCATATTGTTATGAACATATAACCCGCCTTCATTGTTCTTTATAGCCATCTCAGGTTTATTCTTGGCCAATACTGGATCCTTGAAGCATACTATCCTTGCTATAGCGTATATGTCGTTGTCGTGTAATTCCTTTATAACTTTGTCATAATTAAATCTTACATCAATAGCTCCAATCTCTTTTGCTAACGGAACCTCAGAATTGGTACATACAGTTCCCTCATCATTTTTGACATCAATAACATAGCTGTTAATCTCTGTAGTATTGGCAAGGTCAATATAATGCTGCAATCTTCCACCTGCGGATGAAGCAGTTAAATATAAGCCTTTAGCCTTAATCCTTTTTTGGTTCACGTTCTCAATAGGAGAAACTTCAGGTTGTGTATCGACTGGAGGCGTAACCTCAGATTCAGCCGTTTTTTGTTTATCCTCTCCCCCATTTTCAGGAATCGGTGTGTTCTGCGTTTGATTCTGCCCATTGTTCTGTGTAATTAACTTCGAACCACATGCCGTCATAGAGGTAGAAATCAAAACACTTAGCATAGTTAGAGCAATGATTCTTCCAAAACTTTTTTTCATATGCACATAGACCTCCTTCAACTTTATTTTATTCAATGCAAAAAACAAATAATCCATGAAAAGAAATACAGACATGATTTTTTATTGTCACAATAGATATAGAATGAGCAAAGTGCCATTTCCACTTTTCGGCACCGTTGTTAGGCTTCAAATAAGCGTTAAACAAAAATAGTAGTGGAAATTATATTTTCACTATTCCTATATAAACTTTATCAAACAATATTTAAAAGTTCAACAATATAAATTTGCCATACGAATACAAGCATTTTCCAAGAACAAGCGAATACAAATCCACCATCACTCAGTTTATTTTCTTTCGGAGTCTTCAAGATAGGCTGTTATATACTTTATCGCTTATTTATTAAGACTCTCAATTGTATCCTTAACATCATCCAGATAATTTCTGATATGATGTGTCATTTTGCATCTTTCATTTCACTAAAACCTTTTTGGATGTTTACATATATTTTATTTTACTTTACCAATAAAATCAACTTAATTTAAAAAATTAAGTTTTGTGATGCTACATTAATGATAATGGAATAATATTCATTTATTTGTATTGGATTGAGCCTGAGTTTCTGGTATAATGTTTATAATCATTTGGCTTAGCACTGTGTTTTTTTGTCTATATAAAATTACGAATTTAAAGTAAGATAAATGGAATAACTTATATATTCGAATATCAAATAAGAAAAAATAATTATTAATAATTATTTTGAATTAACCAAAGGGGGAACACATAAATGCATGCAAAAAACAAGCTAAGATTTGCTTTTGTTTTTTCAGTAGTAAGCGTTACATTTGCACTAGTAATAAATGCATACGCATCCTCTACGCAAGCGCCTACTGCACCAGCACAGGTCTCAACTTCAAAGCCTGAGACCACCCAAGAACTTAATGAAAGCTATCCGGGCATCAATGTAGAAAATAACACTTCAGAACCTTCAGATAACAACATCCTAAGTTTACGCCTCAATTCTCTGATAGAGCAAAAGCTTGGTGTAATAAAATCACGACTTTACAAAGAAGATAAAAAGTGGATACTACGTTCAATAAGTAACTCAGAAATTGACCTTGACCAAAAAGAGGTTTGCTATAAAATATCATTTAAATATGTAGACAATTGGTTGTCTTATCGTGCAAACGCATATATTTATTTTGATATCACATTATTGGGCAATGATTATTCGCAGTCAGAGATACGCTTCAAAAGGTTGGATAACATGTATATGCTGAACCCTTCTGTTGAGATGAACAAAATTGCATCTGAATTTGAAGAAAAAACGAACAAAGCACTGGTAGGTCTGTAAGGATACGTACTCAAATTATTGACACTGATTTAACCGGTATGATAGAATCTACACGTACAAAAAATAATGTAAAAACTCCTATTTGAGACTATTTTTCATTTTTGTTTTATAATATGTTATAGGTTTGGTGATGAATAATGAAGAATTATGAAAAACTTTCAAAAGCACTGAACATCCTAAGGGCAACTTCCATAGGTTACTTCCTTATTTTTTTAGTTGTCTTATTTGTTGTTAATGTTATTCCCAGTAGCGCAGTTATAGCTCCTGAAAATTCACCAACACCCACGCTTGCAACAGAACCTTCACCGATAGCCACCCCGGCGAATACACCTGAGCTTACACCTACACCAATTCCTACTCCTACACCTTTGCCGTCACCTACATTTACACCAATTCCTACTCCTACTATCGTTATATTTACATCAACACCTAAGCCTGTTCACAATACTCCGGTAAAGAGGACTACTGTTCCGGTCAATACGCCAGTAAAAACTTTGACACCCGTACCTAAAAGCACACCAACATTAACACCTGCTTCTACATCAACACCTGCACCTACTGCAACTGAAGGGTGGATAGTTATAATGCCTGGCTGATATAATAAACAGAAAAAGATATGAAATATTGTATATAAGATTACATCTACTATAACAGGGGGAGAATAACATGAGGAGAATATTTGCATTAGGGATGCTTATTGTAGCATCAATATATTTTAGCAGTTTTGTATTGGCATCAGATAATAAAATTACCGTAACCATTGATGGAAATAGATTAGAATCCGAACCCGGTGCTTATGTAATTGAAGGGACAACTTATGTTCCCTTGTTTCCGCTGTGTAAATCTATAGACGCTGAAGTCAGACAAAACACAGATGACTCAATAGATACATACACTATTACCAAACCAAACCTAAACAGGGTAATAACCCTAAAAAGTAAAAGCAAAATTGTTGAGGTAAACGGGATTGTAAAAGAAATTGATTTATGGCCTATTCTCATAGCAGCTAATGATAAATTAAGCCAAACGGAAGTCTTGGTTCCTCTAGTGTTTATTGTTGAGCAGCTTGGCGGTGAAGCTATATGGGATCCAGTATCGGGCAATGTATCTGTTATCAGTTACAAACCTATATCCTTTGAAGATGATAACCTTGAAGCTGAAGTTCGTTTACAGATAAAAGTACCTGATGGAGATATTCTCAAAGGTGATGTCCGTTCAGTAGAAATGCTTATTATTCCCAACAAAAACATTACAAGTATAGAGGGATTGCAGAGCTTCAGTAATTTGACTTACCTTGATATATCCAATAACAGTATAGAAGACCTGACTCCTTTAAACGACCTCGGCAACTTATCTACTCTTTACTTAAAGGGTAATCCTGCAACAGATTATTCCATAACCGCAGCATACTATAATAATTTAAAGAAAAGAGATTTTGAGATTAAGATTGAATTTAATGACAAAAAGCTTGAAAATGCAATAAGGCAAGTTGCTCGCAAAACACTGAACTCTCGATTGACTCTTGATGATTTGAAAGGTATAACAGAACTCAGCTTACAATCACAAGGCATATCAGATTTACACGGAATACAGAACCTTATAAACCTTTCAGAATTAGATCTTACAGACAATAATATAAAAAATGCAGAACCACTTAAGAGCTTGACTGGTATAAAAAAGCTCTCTCTATCCTCAAATAACCTGGAAAATATCGAATCTTTGAAACATCTTAAAAATCTTGATTACCTTGATCTTGACAGTAACAATATAGCAGATTTGTCTCCACTCGCTTTTTGTACAAAACTAACCCAATTGTCTGCTATGAATAATAAAATTTTTGATACTGTAAATCTATCCAATCTATTAATGCTTGAGATTTTAGATCTTGGTGAAAACAACATAAAAGAAATAGAAGGTCTGGATGAGTTGGTTAACTTAAAAGAATTATACCTTAATACCAACCAATTCTCTTCTGTCTCTAATCTTAGCTCTCTTACAAATCTGGAAGTATTAGACTTGTCTGAAAATAATATAACGGAAATAGATGCATTTGACAAACTTTTCAGGCTAAAGTCCTTATACCTGAATACAAATTCAATTTCGGACATAAAGGTGATTGAAAAGCTGTTTAACCTGAAAGTATTAGATTTAGCAAATAATAAAATTATAAATATCACTTCACTTAACAAGCTTAAGAGTCTAACAACCCTCTTTTTAAAAGGAAATGAAATAAGTGAGTTTTCTCCTATAATGAGTTATTACAATAATTTGACCAATAAAGACTTTGAGCTTGAAGGTGTACCTTTGAATTCTAGCATCGAACTTCGCTTTTATATCGGTAAGTCCTTATATTATATAAACGGTATAGAAACAAATATGGATTCAATACCTGAAATAAAAGAAGGCAGAACTTTCTTACCTGTGAGGTATGTATCTGAGCCTATAGGCGCTCAAGTTGCCTGGGATGCAATTGATAAAAAGGTCACATTAACTTTAGGCAACGATATTATTGAGTTAATAATTAACAAAGATGTTGCACGTGTCAACGATTCAATCAAACCAATTGATACCCCCGCTACCATTGTCAATGGAAGAACAATGCTACCAATCAGATTTGTAGGCGAAAGTCTTGGTTTAACAGTAGTTTGGAATCCAGAAAAAAGAGAAGTAATATTGACAAAATGATTTTTCACCCATTCCAAGGTATTATACTAACAATAGAACTTGACAATAAAAAGCTTCGGGATATCGAGTCCCTAAGCTTTTTGCCGGATTTCCTTTCAGGAAATGGCCCTAATAAAACTTGGGAACTGCATAAATTCCCGAGTTTAAACTTTTCCCTTCATTTTTATCAGCATGCACTCAAGGCATATGTAAAACTTTAAGAACTTCAAAGAAGAAAACCTCTTTTTATAATCAACCGAAAGATTTTTCATAACTACATTGGAAAAAAGGGTGGATACTTCTTTATTATGACTTTCCAGTTTCTCGATTTTATCCTCTATAACTCTCTGTGTAACTTTCAAAGGCGGCTTTCCTGTCAAACAGTAATACATGGTTGCAGCAATACTGTAAATATCGGAATACCTCCCCTGCTTTGATTTTTCTGAATAGAATTCAAGCGGTGAATAATTAGGAGTATAAAATATCCTCTTGCTTTTACTTCCTTTATATTTAATTGCAGAACCAAAATCAATTATTATCGGAATTCCATCCTTATCAACAATGATGTTGCCGGGCTTTATGTCCCTGTGAATTATTCCATCCCTGTGAATATGGCCAATTGCATTTATCAACGGAAGGAATAATTCTCTTAGTAGCTGTTCATACGAAATTTCTCCTTCTTCCATATATTTATCAAGAGTCTTTCCGCTATAATACCTGATAACTATATAGCCCGTATCATTCTCTTTAAAATGGTCTATATACTCTGCTATATTCGTATGACTGTGTTCTTTAAGTATTTCAGCCTCTTTTAAGAAGACATCTATCGCTTCATAATACTTTTTTTTAAACGAAGGCTTCTTGTAGACAACAGTCTTTTCGTCCATATCCCTCAAAACACTGCCTCTTGGAAAGTATTCTTTTATTATGCACTCCTGTTTTCTTTGTTGATCCAGAACCAGATATACTATTGACAATTCGCTTACAGATATTTTTCTTTCTATTCTATACCTGCCTTTTAATATAACCCCACTCTGAAGCCCAGTATCAATAGGATGGTTCTCCTGACATGTTTGACCCATTTTAAACACACTCATCCTTCTTACTTTAATTTCATTCAATCCACTATTATGGTTGAAGGTCTGTTCGGTGATCTTACATCCATCTTTCTTTTGACTCCGCTTTCTATCTCCCTTACTATTGTTGTAAGATACTTATATATTTGCAAATTTGTATAATCCTTATATTCAATCCCCAGCCTGCATGAAATATAGTACTGTATAAGATCCCTGTCTACAGTTTTATCGTTCATGCATTGCATTACAAAACCTATGTCATATGCATTATCCGAAGAGTTCCTTCTAACTATATTTGAGTAATATCCCAATATCACGGGATTTATTGTGCTTTTCCCAAATCCTGCATATTCTGTATTTATTATATTCACTGTATTGTACTCAGTTGAGAAATCAAAAAAGTCTTTATACTCTGACCTTAACAGTGCACCTTCTCGCAATTTGAACCTTCCTAGTTCAAACTCGTCCTCACTCAATTCAGTAACTTCATCTATTAATATTTTCGAGCTATAAGCCTTAAAATCCCCTTCATTATTTGCATCAATGAACTTAATTTTAATCACAACTTCATTATTTGTAGGATAATAGGGCAGTTCAAATTCTTCTTCAAGCATATAAATCCTACCACTATGCTTAATAATTCCCTTTTTTATGATTATTGTGCTTTCCCCTATACAAACATCAGAACCTGAAATAATACCGTTTGAATAGTCATTATAATATATATCAAGGAAATCTCTCGGAAAATCCCTCAGGTTTTCAAGCATTTCCTTTTTAAGAATTCGCCCCTTACCAAAATTAGGGAATATATTCGAAAACAATTTTACTCCCCCCTGCAGTATTTATTTTAAGCCGTCAAAGAAATCAAGCTCTGACAATTCGCCCTCAAATGCAAAAAATTTCTTCTTACCAATATAAAGGTGCTCTTCCTTTCTAGCTACAGGAACGACATGAAATCCCCAGTTCATATCGTGTGCATAGAGAAAGAATCTTACCTCTCCATTTCTTATCGTATCGGTGTCTTCCTGAAATATTTTGCCGCTGTAGTCCTGGGTTATCTCTTCAGGCAACACTCTCTTGTAGTCGTCAATGCTATTCTTATGGACATATGTCTGCCTTACACTTCCATCATGGCTCTTCAAATAAAATTCTATTTCCTGCACCCCGATAGGTCTTGAAATAAAACCTTTCGCCTGATTCATTTTTTCAAGGCTGTAAAGAAGCATTTTCTCCTGCTTATTAAATGTAAGAGCGCTCACCGAATATGGTATCACGGGTATGTCATTACCGATGCTCGCTTCAATATCCCCAACTTTCTTAGAGGTTATATATCTGAGCACCCCTTTTAAGCAGGAAAGCTTTAGGTCAGGAATACTCTCGTCATCTTCTTTCTTCTGTTTGAACTCTATACTCTTTCCAGGTACAAACTCTTTTAACGCTTCCTTGAAAATATCAATTTTGCATGACTGCCCTGTCAGTTTGATTATTGAATAGTCCTGCAACTTTCTGCTCTGATAAAAATTATCAAGAAATTTTCTGACAATCTCATATATATCACCTTTTATAAGCTTATGTATCTCTTTAATATTAAATACTATGTTGGGAAACTCATTAACACTCTTAAACTCACCATTTTCCAGCACAGATAAACACCACTTGTTCAGTGTCGTAATATGAAGATCGCTATCCTGCTCATTTATACCCGAATAGTCGAATTTGTTTCTTAAAATATTCGTTTTGCGGAAGAACTCCTTTTTCATATTATCAGCAATTTCCCATAAAAAGTAGAAGTTGTTTTTTACCCTTTTATAATCTTCTCTCACTCTGTTTTCGTATTCCTTAAACCTTGTAGGTATCATACTTTCAGCTTCCTGATAAAAGCTTTCAAATTTTTCATAAATCTTTGATACCCCCATCTCATCCACATACCTGAAAATATCTTCATTTGGTATATCAATAAGCTGGTCTATATCCACAAATTCCTTTTTATTTTTATAGTATCCTGCAAAAAGAATCTTCATATATTGCATTATTCTATATGTAATATTGTTACCGCCGAAATTTGTATCTCCATTTTCATATGTAGTGGTAATGTCTATTTTATATGAAATATAATCCTCCTGTATCCTGAAAGAACAGGAAGAAAGATCGGTGGTTCCGCCCCCGCAATCAATTATTAGTGCCTTATACTCTTCCCCGTCAATAAAGCGGTTTTTCTCTATATGGTCGGCAATAGTATTGTAAAGCACTGCTATACCTTCATCGAGGGCATCCTTTGATTCTAAATTATACTCGTTTATGATTTCCTGAAACATATCAATAAACTGTTGCTTCAGCTTCACAGGACTTGAAATATGAATATTCTTTATGCGACATTTAAACTGATGCTCTGCTGACTGTATAACATGCTTTATATATTCCTTTATTATGTCGCCTCTTTTAACATGAGCCACATTCCCCTGCTCGTCATATACTTCTTCCACTTTTGTGTAGCTGTTCACCCACCTCTTTATGCCCTGGAATACACTGGCATTGCTGGTATAATCATTTTTCCTCATCATGCTTTTGGCTTCATAACCAAAATAGTATTTAATATTTTTAGGATCTGAACAGTCCCCTACATAAACAACAGTAGGCAATATTTCAATCCACCTATCTTCCTTGCCGGTTACATCTATAAATTTAACAATGTTTATGTCGTTCAGCTTTATTCTCTCATTCAATATGTCGTTGTAGCAAGGATTTGATACATAATTACTGCTTAAATACGCACCCGCGGTGGTGTTGGAAGTACCGAAATCAATGGCTAGCACTGTGTCTGTTTCCTCTACTTTCCTTATCTCAAGGTCAACTACCGGAATCTTATAGTACTGAAGATTCATAGGCGGAAGGAGTTTGTCGGAATGGTATGTCTTGTAGATATACTCCGAATCATACTTCTTAAAAAACAGAAAACTGTAATTCCTGTTGTTGGATTTCTCAATCTTAAGGTTTTTTTCTGCAACTAGAAAATAAGAATTGTCTTTTGATTTATCCTTTAGCAGGTTAAATATCCCACACAGGTTGTTGCTCTCGTTTACCAGCAGAACATTGGATTCCACCACTTCATTTTCTATCTCTACCTTGTACATATCTTCCCTTCTTAAACCTATTTCGCTGAACAAGGTAATCTTAGCCGGAATCTTTATCTTTCCTTCATCGGGTAGCTTGTTTACCAGGTACTTTTTTATAGCTTCATTCACCCTCTTAAAGCCATCTAGATTAAAATCCTTTATTAGAAGGCTTTCCTCAGCACTTCTGTATTTCAAGATTATATTAATAAGATTGTCTCTGTCCAGCCGATCAATTATAACACCCTTTACAATTCTCTGCTCATGACAGATATTTATAAGCTGAAAGGTGGTTAACTCTTCAAGCTCACCTCTTGTAAAAAGTCTTATTGAATTTTCTTTAACCGAATTCGGTTTATATGAAGGCATTAATTGTTCTCCCCCTTAATATCTCTAGTATAAGGCTATTCCATCTATTTTCATAGTGTCTTCCACACCTATAATTCCAAAATGTTCCTTCCAGTAAATCTCTGTCCTAAATTTTATAGGGAGGAAAATCTCCTTAATAAAATCCATTTTTGCCTGATTCATTTCACTTCTGATGTATGGAATGTAAAACAACAACTCATCTTTTGTTTCATAATTTGCATATATCGTTGATTTTTCAAATATTCTTCTAACTGTATCCTTTAATAGATACAACGCTTCACCTGTAATATAAAGCCTGATCATATTCTCTGCTATTATTTTTTTTTCCTGTCTGCCAAATAAACAGAACTTCTCTTTGATTTCCTTTCCAAATATATCTCTCATAATATCATCAATAAGAAACCTTATGTAAAACTCTCTCCTGTTCATCCCCTGCATCACGTCAATTTCAGTCAAAAAATGTATTGCTATATCGAACAGTGTTTGCCGAAACTCTATGTCTTCATTATTGTCTATATGGAACATACCCTTAAAAATCTCGTAAAACCTGTAATACGGATTTAACTCCACCTCAGGTTCAATTTCTTTGAAGTTTAAATTTTCATTGCAAAGCTCCATATACGGAGAATAACTTTCAGCAACTGAAAACCTTATATTATTCTCATCGTGACCAAGTTGTCTTGCCTTGATTATTATATCCCATACATAGTTCATACCAATTCCCCTTCACATTCATATTCAGGGAAATACATCTGTACTTCAGATACTAAAAAACTCAACATGTCATATACAATAAAACTGTCATTTAAATGTGTCCTGAATTTCAAATTCATTACCTTCTTATCATTTCCTACTCTTATATCGTCCACAATAAATGAGTTTACGTCATAAGTTGTCGCCCTCGCACTCGCTGAATTCCTTATCTCTATATCTTCCATTTCAAAATACTTTGACGCTTCAAGAGAATTGACTATCCTCTTTATCTCGCCCTTTGTCCTTATTATGGAAGCCTGCATATGGGCAAATTTATTGATAAAGTTTTTCTTCCTGCTGTTGGATACAAGCTCAAATCCGCTTTTTTTATAAATGTCTGATACAGGTTGAGCTATTTTCAGTATGCTCCATGCCGTTGCTTTTTCTTCCGGTGAAACAATTATTAAGCTTTTATCTGTCCTCATTATATATTTTATCAAACTTTCTTCTGCATCCGCAAGATAACCGTTACCTATTCCTACTTTTTCTAAGGATATAACGTGCTCAAAATTGATTTTGTCGATGGCGGGCATTGGAAATCCCTCACCCTTCAGTAGAAGTCTTTTAACATTCCATAAAGGCACAATATCAATTGCCTTGTGTTTTTCATACTCTTCAAGATCTATATTAATTTCATTTATCTCTTCGTTCTCATCCATCCATCCTTCACACTCTGCCATCACTACATCAAAAAACTTATTTGAATATGGGCTGTTTAGTGTTTTCCATGGAATACTGTTTTTCTGAAAAATATCGTACAAACTCTGTATTTGTTTTATGTATTTTGTGTTTTGCACAAGCTTGACTTTTACAGAATAAGCCCTTCTATTAGTAACTATTACACCGGTGTATTTCCTGTTGCTTTTTATAAGCTCTTTTATTAATTTGTAGTCACACTTCATAAAGAGAGTAAAAAGCTGTATCTCTTTATTTTTCTGCAAAGCTTCAACTATTTCCTTCATATTAATTCTTTTATCAATTACATCCTCCGGAAATACTGGATACAAAAATTCATCAACAGGGTCAATATCATTTTTATTACAAACTGTAACATATACATCATAATTCTTTTCCATATCTTTGATTTCATTAAAAACTCTTGCTTCAAGATTTTTGTTTGCTGTTTGTTGATAGTCTATAAGGTTTGAAAAAAAGCCGGACACTATATCCTTGAGGAGCTTGCGCTGTTCCAAGTCCTCCATTTTGCTTAACCTTTCAACTATAAGATCTTTCATGTCGTTATTCTCTCCGCTCATCGTATCAGTTCCTTTTCTTCGATTGGATATAACTGGATTCGTTTATCGTCAAAATGTACATCATCGGCAATGTTTTCCATAATATTATTTTATATTCTATCATATTTAATAGATTATTCAAGAGAATC
>CAYPCH010000082.1:0-17801 GCA_964409165.1 uncultured Oscillospiraceae bacterium
AGTATTTATGGGCTCTTTGCCACTAACGTAGCATTGCTCACCGCGGTCAAAAAGCAAACTTTTGACCTTAACTTGTGAGCAACCAGAGCCTCAAAATACTATAAATGGGAAAGTTGAGTTTATATCCTAACATTACAGTTCGCTATTGTATAGGATTCTAATGCTTATGCTATTTCTCCTGTCTATTTAAGAAATGTTTTAATTTTATGGCTACGTTATTTATGAGGGCTTGTTATTCATGTTTATAAGCATATTATTGGACACATGATTATTTTTTTGTTATGATTGCTATAGCAAATACATTGGTTTGCTTTATAAAAATAATCTTGAAATTAAAGGAGTACACAAATGGAACCTAACAACATTTTGGCTAAAGTCGGAGACAAAGAAATAACCTTGCGTGATGTAGAATTTCTTGTTAAAAGCTTTGATCCTCAGACAGCAGAGAAATTCAAAACCACCGAAGGCCTTAAAACTCTTGTTGACCACCTTGTAAACCAAGAGCTTTTCTATCTTGATGCAATAGATAAAGGCATGGATAAAGAAGAAAGCTATAATGAAGAAGTAGACAAGCAAAAGGCAACTATACTCAAGCAATACGCAATAACCAAATGTCTCAACAGCGTTTCTGTTTCCGACAGCGAAGCAGAAAACTACTATAATGATAACAAAGAAGAATTTAAAAGCGGTGAAAGTGTTAAAGCAAGCCATATACTTGTTAGCAACGAAAATGATGCCAATGAAGTCATTGCCGAACTAAACCGAGGTTCGTCATTTGAAGACATCGCAAAAAAATCATCCCAATGCCCTTCAAAATCAAGCGGAGGAGATTTGGGTTATTTTACAAGGGGCAGAATGGTTCCTGAGTTCGAACAGGCTGCGTTTTCAATGGAAAAAGACGAGATATCTTCTAGTCCTGTCAAAACCCAGTTTGGCTATCATATTATAAAACTGACTGACAAAAAAGGCCCCGGAGTGCTAACTTTTGAGGAAGTAAAATCTCAGATAAAGCAACAATTAGGAGGCAAGAAGCAAGAAAAGCTTTTCTATTCAAAAATAGGTGAATTCAAGAAAAAATATCCTGTTAATGTATTAATATAACTGTGATTGCAAAATAATACCGAACTCCACCAATCTTTTAGGGAGTTCGGTATTTTTAACTCAATTAGACTTAACCATGATAATTTTAGAACCGTTCAACAGAAGATGTGCTTTCGCCATTAATTAAAATGCATAGCCTTTTTTAATCAGATGAAATACTAAGTGTTTTTGCCTTAATCCCATCCATTCCATTTAAAGCGTCTTCCAGACTTTTTATATCCCCTTTATCTCCTGCCAGTTGAAGGATTATAAGACCTTCCTCTGAACATACATTCCCAGCCTCATGAAGTCCAAGTCTCATTTTGATAGAACAACCGTGTTTTGTCAGCACCTCCTGAAACTTAGGTGCATTACTGGTACGGTGGTTTATAACAATTGCCATAATATTGTGTTCTGCCATAAATTTTTCTCCTTTCACAGTAATATTAAACTATTGCGCTCCGTTAGTTGCAGGAGGAGTATAAACCCTTTGTGCAGGTTCAGCATCTATCATAAGAATACCGCTCCCGTCATTACCAGCAATTCTTAATTTCTTCAGATTATAGTCTGCTGTAACTTCTTCTTCTACCTGTTCAATTACAAACCACTGTAAAAATGAATATGTGGAATGATCCTTTTCCTCTAAAGCTGCGTCAACTATGCTGTGAATAGACTTGGTAACAAATTGCTCGTGTTCCAGAGAAAGCTTCATCACTTCTTCAATTGACCCATAATCGGACATGGGAGCATCAATCTTAGCCAAGACTACTTTTCCGCCTGCCTGATTTATATAATCATATATTTTCAAGGCATGGTCTCTTTCTTCCTGAGCCTGAACAGAAAAGAAATTGGCAAAACCGTCCAAATTCCGGGATTTAAGATACGCCGACATAGACAAATAGAGATATGCCGAGTAAAATTCCTTCTGAACCTGTTCATTAAGTTTTATTTCAATATTTTTGCTTAGCATATATACAGCACCTCCTTGAAATTTTTCATTATAATTATACCCATCATACTATGGAAATAACAATAACATAATACATATTTGTTAACAGCAACATTCAATTTTAGCTTTCTGACTTAATTTGTGAGCAACCAGAGCCTCAAAATACTATAAGTGGGAAAGTTAAGTTTCTGATAAAAAAATTGGTGTTTTATGAAAGCATAAATAAAAAATTTTGACTCTCATAAAGTGAGCATTCACTAATTTGAAATGTATGTTATAATTTATATAAATCACAAAAACGATGAATATTGAACAATATTTATCAATATGCTCATCAAAATTAATACGAATTAAAACCTTACATTTTTGTGATATATATCAAAGAACCGAATCGTGATATAAAGCCTTTATCGCGTTTAATATAAAGAGAAATTATTTTGTTACATCGGAGGAAAAAATGTCAAAGAAAGTTACAATGGAAGATATAGCAAGGCAACTAGGCATAACAAAGAATACCGTTTCACTTGCACTCAGAAATATGCCTGGTGTCAGCGAAAAAACCAGAAAAACAATATTTGAAACAGCTGAAAAGTACGGTTATAGATACAAAAAAAACAAAACTATTTCAAACAGCAATTCAAAAACAAAAAACATCTGCCTTATGCTCTCAGATGATACACGTAAATCAGTGGGCTTTTTCCCTTTTATACAATACGGCATTGAATCGGAAGCCAAAAAAAATAATTTGAATACAATCCTGTACTGCTTTGATGAAAACAGGGAATTTGAGACTCCTCTTTGTATAAAGGATGGCATTGTATCAGGTATAATAACCCTTGGCAGGATAACTGACAACGTTATAAAGTCCATAGTCAAGCTTGACCTGCCCCTTGTTATAATAGATCACTTTTTTGACAATATCAAAGCAGATTATATATTAAGTGACAATCTTTCAGGAGGTTTTATCGCCACTGAGTATTTAATAAAAAACGGTCATAGTAAAATTGGTTTTTTGGGTAATGTTTTTAATTCCTCAAGCTTTTTCGACAGATATCTTGGCTACCTGAAAGCTATTAAACATTACAATCTACCTTATAACTCTTCTTTTTCAATAATGGATAAAAGTATGGCAGACCTTGCCAATATAGATCTTAATACTGTGGTGGAAAATTTCAGGGAAATTCCCGTTCTTCCTACAGCTTTTTTCTGTTGCAATGATATCGAAGCAATAAATACAATAAAGGCACTCTCTTTAATGAATATATCTGTACCTGACGAAATTTCAATTATCGGTTTTGACGACATAGAATCCTCAAAGAATATTTCCCCAGAGTTGACTACAATGCATATTAGCAAAGAAGCAATGGGTGAAAGGGCAGTAAAGAAATTGCTTTCAGGAATGAACCGGGAAAAATCTTTTATTGAAAAAATACTTTTACCCGTATCCCTGATTGAAAGGCAGTCGGTAAAACATATATAAACAAAAATATAAATACAAATATTAATATAAAGAGACCATTTATGTAAGTATAATCAGTCACATAAATGGTCTTTTAAAATCTCTTATCCCTTAAAGTAACCAACACCTGCATCAAATATTCTCTGATCCTTGTTTCCCTGAATATTTACTGCAACATCCGAGCCAATTCTCTCAGAGTGTCCCATCTTCCCCAAAACTCTGCCGTCTGGACTTGTTATGCATTCTATTGACTCATATGACCCGTTAGGATTAAATCTTATATCATAGGTTGCATTACCTTCCATATCAACATATTGTGTTGCAATCTGCCCGTTCCTTTCCAGCATCTGAAGCACTTCACTGCTGGCTACAAACCTTCCCTCACCATGGGAAACAGCAACAGTGTGTACATCACCAATATTAACATTGCTTAACCACGGGGACAAGGTTGAGGTAATCTTTGTGCGAACCATGCACGATACGTGTCGTCCTATGGTATTGAAAGTCAGTGTAGGACTGTCTTTAGTAAAATCCCTTATTTCTCCGTAAGGAACCAAACCAAGCTTTATAAGCGCTTGGAAACCATTGGATATTCCCAACATAAGACCATCCCTATCTTTAAGAAGACGCATAATAGCATCTTTTACCTTCGGGTTCCTGAAAGCAGTAGTAATAAATTTACCTGCGCCGTCAGGCTCGTCACCAACACTTGATCCTCCCGGTATCATTATTATCTGTGAATTATCTATCTTTTTTGCCATCATATCTATTGAATCATCAATCTCTTTTGGAGAAAGATTATTAACAATAAATACTTCCGCCAAACCACCTGCTTTCTCAAAAGCCCTTGCCGTATCATATTCGCAGCTTGTCCCAGGAAATACTGGTATAAATATTCTCGGTTTTGCAAAACTATATGAAGGCTTTTTATTATTTCTTTCTGCATATAAATAATTCTTTGAATTACCTTGAATAGCAGCTGTTTTTGTCGGGAAAATACTTTCTAGAGGCTCTCCCCATTTATGGAGTAAATCATTAAGGTCAAGGCTTATACCGTTTACATCAATTGTCTGTTTGGTCTGCGTCTTTCCTATAACACGATATTCAATGCCGGAAAGCAATTCATTCAAATCTTCACTTCCCTCTATTTCAAGCATAATTGAGCCATATTCAGGTGCAAAAAGTTCTGAAGGTTTTATTGTTTCTCCAAAAGCAAAACCTATCATATTACCAAAGCACATTTTGCTGATAGCCTCTGCAATTCCCCCTGCCCTTACCGTATGTGATGAGAGAACCTTTTTCATTGTGCAAAGCTGATATACTCTTGTATAATTTCTGTCAAGCTGCTCAAAATCAGGAATTCCATCTTTATCTCTGTCAAGGGGTAATAATACTACATTGCTTGCGGCTTCTTTAAACTCTGTTGATACAACATTACCTGTATTTATGACGTCAACAGCAAAGGAAACAAGCGTCGGCGGTACATTCAAATCTTTAAAGGTACCTGACATGCTGTCCTTTCCGCCTATAGCTGGTATACCAAGCTTCATCTGCGCACTATACGCTCCTAAAAGAGCACTAAAGGGTTTACCCCATTTTTTCGGGTCTTTACCCAATTTTTCAAAGTATTCCTGAAAGGTAAGCCTTGCTGTTTTATAATTCCCCCCCATTGCTACAACCTTTGCAACCGACTCAATAACAGCAAACATGGCGCCATGAAAAGGGCTCCATTTCGAAATCAATGGATTATATCCAAATGTCATAACAGTTCCGGTGGTTGTGTCTCCTTCAAGAACAGGAATCTTTGCTGCCATTCCCTCTTGAGGGCTCAACTGATATTTACCGCCTAGAGGCATTAAAACCGTGCCTGCTCCGTTGCTGCTATCAAACCTCTCAACCAATCCCTTACGGCCGCACACATTAAGTCTCTGAAGGTTTACAATCCATGCTTTTTCAAGGTCATCAAGGTTCTTTTGTACTTCTTCCGGAAGTTTCTCAAAATAATTATCGCTGCCAACAGGTGCTGTTATTTCAACATTGGAATTCTGCTTAACTCCATTGGTGTTTAAAAAGTCCCTGCTTATATCCACTATGCTTTTGCCTCTCCAGTTCATTACAATCCTCGGCTCTTTGGTCACTTCTGCAACCTTTGTCGCTTCAAGATTTTCTTCCCTTGCAGCCTCAATAAAAACATCGGTCTGTGTCTTTGAAACCACTACAGCCATACGCTCCTGAGATTCAGATATAGCAATCTCCGTTCCGTCTAGTCCTTCATATTTTGTAGGAACTGCATCAAGATTTATTACAAGCCCGTCTGCCAATTCTCCTATTGCAACAGATACGCCCCCTGCACCAAAATCATTACATTTCTTAATCATCTTGCTTATATCAGATTTCCTGAATAAACGCTGAATTTTTCTTTCCATAGGAGGGTTACCCTTCTGTACTTCAGCTCCACAGGTCAAAAGTGAATCTTCTGTATGCTCTTTCGAAGACCCTGTAGCGCCTCCGCACCCGTCCCGTCCTGTTCTTCCACCAAGAAGAATAACAACATCTCCTGGCTCCGGCTTTTCCCTTACAACATTTTTCTTAGGTGCAGCACCGATAAGCGCTCCAAGTTCCATTCTTTTTGCAACAAAACCTTCATCATAGATCTCTTCCACTTGACCTGCTGCAAGCCCTATCTGATTACCGTAGGAACTATAACCCTGAGCTGCAACTGTTGTAATCTTTCTCTGGGGAAGCTTACCTGGAATGGTATCCTCAAACCTGGTTCTCGGGTCACCGCTTCCGGTAACACGCATCGCTTGGTAAACATAAGACCTTCCAGACAACGGGTCCCTTATGGCGCCTCCCAAGCATGTAGATGCACCTCCAAAAGGCTCTATCTCTGTCGGGTGGTTATGGGTTTCATTTTTAAACATAACCAACCATTCTTCGTCCTTACCGTTTACATCAACCTTCACCACAATACTGCAAGCATTTACTTCGTCAGACTCATCGAGGTCATTAAGAGTTCCTTTCTTTTTAAACTCCTTCATGGCAATTGTGGCAATGTCCATCAGACAAACATCCTTCTGTCTGTCCACATAGACATACTTTCTCGATTCAAGATAGCTTCTATAAGCTTCCTTTATAGGCTCAGTATAATTTCCCTCTTCAATTTTGACATTCTCAATGTTTGTCAGGAATGTTGTATGGCGACAGTGATCTGACCAATAAGTGTCTATAACTTTTATCTCTGTTACTGTAGGATTTCTCTTTTCTGTCTCCTTAAAATACTTCTGGCAAAACTTAAGGTCTTCAATGGACATTGCAAATCCCATCTCATCCATGAACGCCAAAAGCTCGTCCTCCGACATGTCGATAAAACCTTGCAGTACTTTTATGTCCTCTGGAACTACTGACTGGGTGTCAAGTGTTGCAGGTTTTTCTAAAGATGCTTCCTGGGATTCAACAGAGTTTATAAGATAGCTCTTTATCTTTTCATAGTAAACGTCCGATACATCACCTTCAAGTACCACTAGCTTTGCCACCCTAACCTTAGGTCTTTCACCACAAGTCAGAATCTGCACACACTGTGAAGCAGAATCCGCCCTCTGGTCATACTGACCGGGAAGGTACTCTATTGCAATCAATTTTTCGTTGCTCCCTATAACAATACTTTCATCAAACACCTCATCAACCGGAGGCTCTGAGAAAATAGTCTTTTTCGAGTTCTTATACTCCTCATCCGATATGCCCTCAATATCATACCTGTTTATAATCCTAACACTTTTAAGCCCTTTTATACAAAGATTGTCCTTCAAATCGCGGTAAAGGTCTTGGGCTTCTACATCAAACCCTTCCTTCTTTTCAACAAATACCCTTCTTACATTATTAGCCATATCAATACCCCTTTCCTGATAATATTAAGCTCATTCAATATCTATATATAATCATTTTCGTGATTAATATAAACTTTAAAAATTCTGACAATATATTATTTTCACCTATTACTTTAAGTTTTACAAGCTATATTATAATATGTTATTATAAATAAGTAAATTTAATATTTTTAATATTAAGCATTAGAAATGCTTATGATTAGAGGTTCTTATGGATATAAATTTTGAACTGTACAAAATATTTTATCATGCTGCCGCGTCAAGATCCTTTTCTACTGCCGCGTTCCAGCTTCACGTAACCCAGTCTGCTGTAAGCCAAGCTGTAAAAAACCTTGAGAAACAACTGGGCTCACAACTGTTTTTTAGAAAAACCCGTGAAATAAAACTTACCCCTGAAGGAGAAATTCTTTATAAACACATTGAACAGGCATTTAATTTTATTAAAACTGCAGAAAGCAAAATCCTCGAAATGCAAAACCTCTCCAGCGGTGAAATAAGAATAGGTGTAAGTGATACTATTTGCAAATACTATTTGATTCCTAATATAGAAAAATTTATAAAAATGCATCCCGGAATAAAAATACAGGTCATAAACAGAACTTCATTTCAAATTAGGAACATATTAGGTGATGGATTAATTGATTTTGGGATTGTTACTCTTCCTTTACGGGATAAAAAAATCATTATTAAAGATTTCATTTCAGTTGAAGACACTTTTGTGGCTTCCGAAAAATTCAGTGAACTTAAAAACAAGGAGCTGTCCTTAAAAAGCCTTGCACAGTATCCTCTTTTATTACTGGACAAAAGCAGTTCTACAAGACGGAACCTGGACAGCTTTCTTTTGGATAGAGGAATTGATATTGTTCCAGAGATCGAATTGGAAAGTGTTGACCTTCTTTTGGAGTTTGCCAGAATCGGCCTTGGTATCGCTCATATACTGAAAGACAGTGCCTCTTCCCTTTTAAAAAGCGGAGAACTTTTTGAAATAAATCTAAAAGAAAAAATAACTCTTCGCAAACTAGGGATAATTACAATGAAAAATGTTCCCCTTTCAAGAGCTTCACAGAAATTTATAAGTTTCATTAGTAATTTAAACGTTGATTTAAAAGAATAATACCATACTTGAGCTTACCTGAATAAATCTTTGTAATTGGCATAAGTAATAGGTTTCTTATATATAAAGTACCCGGGCTCTAAATTTTGGTTGTAGTAGGAAATCATAAAATGCAGATGCGGGCCGGTCGAAAAACCAGTACTTCCCACTGTTCCGATTTCCTGACCTTGTTTTACCATTTCTCCCTCTTTTACGAATCTGTCCTTCATGTGGTAATACACACTGAAAAAGCCACTGCCATGATCAATAAGAATTGTATTCCCGGTTAACGTAAGATGCATTGAGAGCTTTATCATGCCATCATTTGAAGCAATCACCTTTGTACCAGAAGGCGTTGCAATATCAAGTCCCGAATGATTATAAGAAGTTGGCGACCCATTAACATGCCTTGTTTCTCCGTATTCTGTAGACAACCTTCCTTTGGTCGGCAATATAAAAGGTTTTTCAAAATATGCACTGCTGTTGGACTCATATCTTCTAGGCGTAAAATATTTATCAAATTCCTCATATGCTTTGTCATTCCTGGTGCTCTGTTCTGTGGTACTGTCAACAGTAAGGTATTGTATGTTAAAATCCCTTGAAATCACATCAATTGCAAATGTACCTGTCTCCTTTTCATTTATCCCGTAAGATAGACTGTAGGTTCCTTTTTTTACATTGTAGGATATCGGTATATAACCATAGGATTTACCCTCTTCGCTCTTATAAAAGGTAAACCGGTCAAACATGTTTTGATTTATAAAAGGTATTTCATCGGAATTCAAGTTATGAACATCAATCCTTAAAAAATCCCCCTGATATATGCTGTTTTTGTCTATTGAAAATTCTGCCGGCAGATCTACATTAAAATCCACACGTGCCACTATGGTTCCCTTGTATCCCTTTGTAGCATCGTCATAACTGCTTATTATAGAGAGGCTGTAGTTGCCGTCATTATCGGGAATCTTAACAACGCCGTCTTGTATTTCACCTGTTGAAAGCATATCAGAGCCTTTATACAGTTCATATTCAGCACTTAAAGGTGTTATAGTATAATTAATGTTTATATCCCCTATACTGTTAAAAGTATAAACACCGCTTTGTTCAACAAACTTCTGTGATGAATAATAGTTTCCGTCCATTTTTTTATGAGACCAGTTGACATTTAAAGAAAAACTCAACTCTTCATTATCTGAAATCATTTTAATTTCAGGCGGTATCCTGTATATATAAATGCTTTCAAAGGCTTCATGAGTAAAATAATATTTTTCACAATCGTCTGAAACTTTGTAAGTTTTCTTACTTTTGTCGTCTTTGAAATATAAGCTTGCATTATTAACATCAAAAAAGAGGTCTTTTTGTAACCGTTTGCCTGATTTATTAATCAATTCAGCTCTAAAAACAATCAATTCATCAGTTTCATTAACTTCTTGAGCTGCTGCATCTTTAAAACTATCCAGAATGTATCCTATATCTTCCTTTGTACTGAAGCTATAGGATACGCCTTGGTTTGAAGCAGTTGTTATCCTTTGAACCGTATTGACGTTAAAGCTGTTTGTGTAAAAGTAGTTCACCGATACAAAAATAACTGCTACCATAATTATAAGCGTTAAAGAAATAATTATTTTCTTCATAAAAAGACCTCTTTCTTTTGTAAAAACACTTATATTTTCTTTAACACCAGAACAGTACGGCTTGGCGAATAAATCAGAACCCCATCTCTGTTATCACGTTCCGGCAAGCTTTTTGTACTATAAACTACATCCATAGCTATGCGGGAATGACCGCCGAACCTTTCTTCATCACTGCTAAACACAACCCTATAATCACCTGCTTCATCAATGGGAAGCGGGTAACCCTCAAAAGACATCGTGGGATTAAAATTAAACAAAAATACAAGACCACCTTTAATAAAAGCAAGCGTCTTTCCGCCTTCATCAACATAGAGATTTCTTAAATCATAAGCGCCTAATACAGAATGGGACTTCATAAAATCAATCATTTCCCTGTCAAATATCGCCAAGTGCTCGAAACGCAACGATTGGTCATCCAAAAGGCTCCACTGTCGTCTTGCATACTTATAGCTCCAACCATTGCCCTCTCTTGGAAAGTCAATCCATTCCGGATGTCCGAACTCATTTCCCATAAAATTAAGGTATCCTTCTCCTGCCAGAGTCACAGTAACAAACCTTATTAGCTTGTGCAGGCTTATTGCCCTGTCAATAATCATATTGCCCCATAATTTCGTCATGTTCCAGTACATTTCTTTGTCTGCAAGCCAGAATATTATGGTTTTATCACCAACCATAGCCTGATCATGGGATTCCGCATAACCTATATTCTTTTCCTGAGGCCGACGCGTGGTCAGTTCATGCCACATACCCCACATACTCCACTGGTCATCACTCATTTTACTCAAGGCTTTCACCCAAAAGTCCGGTACTCCCATGGCCAACCGATAGTCAAAACCAATTCCTCCATATTCAATTGGAAGGCACATTCCAGGCATACCGCTCATGTCTTCGGCAATTGATACCGCATCGGGGCGAAGCTCATGTATTAGTTCGTTAGCAAACTGTAGATAAGCAATTGCATCTATATCGGTACCCATATTGAAATATTTGGAGTAATCTGTAAAATCCACACCAATACCGTGATGGTCATACAGCATGGAGGTTACTCCATCAAAACGGAACCCATCAAAGTGATATTCCTCCATCCAGAACTTTATATTGGACAAAAGAAAATGAATTACTTCATGCTTTGCATAATTAAAAAGCTTTGAATCCCAAACCGGATGCTCTCCCTTCCCACCAGCATGAAAAAATTGGTGGTCTGTCCCATCAAAACGATTTATTCCCTCGGCATAGTTTTTGCTTGCGTGGGAATGTATGATATCCAAAAGGACTGCTATACCCATTGAATGAGCAGTATCAATCAACTCTTTCAAATCTTCCGGTGTACCAAATCTTGAAGAAGCCGCAAAAAAATTGGAAACCTGATACCCGAAAGATCCGTAGTAGGGATGTTCCATTATGGCCATCAACTGTATTGCGTTATAATTAGCGGCCTTTACTCTCGGAAGTATATTCTCGGTGAATTCCTTATAGGTTCCTACTCCTTCCTTCTCCTGAGCCATGCCAACGTGTGCCTCATAAATAAATAACGGTTTTGTCCTATCAATTCTAAAATCACTGTGTTTGCATTCATAGGGACACTGAGGTTTCCATATTTGACCTGCAAAGTCATAAGAAGCTGTATCCTGCACAACTCGACTGATATAAAGAGGTATACGGTCAAATACAGCACCATGAGTATGTATTCTTACTTTGACAAGAGACATGTGCTTGAGCGTATCAGTACCCGGCACAAAAACCTCCCAGCAACCGTTTTCCTTCCTTGTAAGAGGATGTGACTGCGTGTTCCAGTTATTAAAATCACCTACCAGATATAGTGCATCTGCGGCGGGAGCCCATTCACGGTAGTACCAACCACCATCTTCCTGATGAAAACCGAAATACAAATAACCGTTGGCAAACGAATCAAAACTTTTCAATTCTCCAAGCAGTGCTTTTTTTGTGTTTTTATACTTATCCATTCTCAGTACAAAATCCTGCTCAAAGGGTTTTAACCATGGATCAATCTCTAGAATTTTAATGCTATTATTATTATGTGTATCAGGCATAAAAACTTCCTTTCCGGATTTATATAGTAATATCAATTTCAGCTACTTTTTTATTGTCTCACAATAAAAGCCGATTCCAAGCAAAACTATATGGTTGGAAAACACTTAAAGATCTGAATTGCAATTTGCAAATAAATTCTATCCTATAAATAGTTAAAAGTCAAAGTAAAATCGCATTCAATATAGATTATTGTCCCAAACGGTTCATTCTATTCCTTGATGCATAATATTTGCACTTTTTTTGATTACTGAAATTACACTAACATTATACAATCTTAATTTACGAATTTATATATATTTAAGCAAAGCATGCAATATTGTAATTTTAATCAAAAAAGCCCAAGTATATATTGACAAACTAACGTATATTTAATACCATAATAATAAAAATGGGTTTGGAGGTAAATGTTGTGTTTAAGAGATTGAATTACCTGGATTATGCAAAAGGTATATCTATAGTATTAGTAGTTTTAGGACATATTATTTACACTCAAAGTCCAATTAAAATTTGGTTATATTCATTTCATCTGCCATTATTTTTCTTTATATCCGGTTGTTTATTGAGATATAAAAACAACTATAGTTTTAATAATATATTACGTAATAGAATAAGAACAATTATGTTCCCATACTTTGCTTTTTCATTACTTTTGTTTCCTTTATGGATTTTTCAAACTTCCGTTATTCAAAAAGTTAGTTTGAACCTAGAGTCAGTATCAGATTATTTTATAAAAGTATTGACTTTAAGAGGTCCTGGTGCTTTATGGTTTTTACCCTGTTTATTTTTGGTTGAAGTTTCATTTGTATTTATTTTAAATCATATAAAAAACACTAGAGTTATATATTTTATACTGTTATTTTCGTCATTTATTCCATTTATCATAAAAGAATACACAATGAATAAATTTGTAGTTATTTTCTTAAGAGTATTGGTTGGTATATTTTTCTTTGGCATTGGATATTATTTATTTAACTATGTAAATAGCAAAAAAATAAATAAAAAACTAATTATACTCGGCTTAATGTTAATTAATGTTATTACATCAATAATTAGTGGATTTGTAGATTTATATTCGCTAGAATTGGGTAACTACTTTTTATATTATATTTCTGCAGTAAGCGGAATGTTATGCATTTTATTAATGTGTAAAACATCATTAGAGCTTAAACCTCTACGTTTTTTGGGTTCAAACTCACTAATAATAATGGCTACACATCAGGAGTTAATTAGAGTATTCTTAAAAATCCTTCAAATTATAACTAATGAAACTAATGAAGGTTTGCGTAAAAATCTACCAGCTGGATTGATTGTTTTATTATTTGTTTTGTTAGCGGAAATACCTATAATATACATAATTAATAATTATATACCGTTTATTTTAGGTAGAAAAAGCAAGAAGCAGATAGACAAAACTATGACCGCTTAAGCAGATATATTTACTACCAGCATTCCGACTGCTATTAGTTATATATTTTTCAGTACTTATACATTATTCTTGGATTTTATTAGGCCTCTTTCATTTCACTCCAAGAGTCCTACCCCTTTACTGCACCGCTTGTAAAACTTTTCTGCACTTGGTTGCTCATCAACATATAGATAAGCAATGTCGGCAGTGTAGCAAAAACAAGCCCGGCTCCAATAGGACCCCAGTTTGTAGAATATTGTCCCACCATAGACATAATGCCTACAGTAAGGGTCTTGTATTCCTGCTTATTTATAAAGGTAACAGCAAACATCAATTCATTCCATGTAGATACAAAGGTAAATATTGAAATAGTTGCTATCGCTGGCTTCATAAGAGGCAGTACTATCCTGAAAAAAGTTCTATAAATGTTGCATCCGTCTAAAAGTGATGCTTCCTCAAATTCCTTAGGCAATGAATGCAAAAAACCGGTAAATACCAATATGGCCATTGGAAATGCAAACGCTGAGTATGGTATAATCAATGCCCAGAGAGTATTGTAAATACCAAGCTTTTTTAATATCAAAAGCAATGGCAGAAGCGAAGCATGAAGAGGCATCATCATACCTATTAAAAACAAATTAAAAACACGTCTGTTGTATTTCCATTTCATTCTAGCAATAGCATAAGATGCCATGCTTGCAAAAAAACCTGATATTAAAACAGTTGAAAACGTCACAATAACACTGTTTAAAAAATAAATTCCTATTTTTCCGCCCTTGAAAGCCTGTAAATAGTTCTGCCATACAAAGTTCCATGGAAATCCTATAATATTGTCCCCAAATATCTCTTTCTCGTTTTTTAGAGAAAAAAACAACAGCCATATCAGGGGGAATATTTGAATTATTGCATATATCATCAGAACACCCATTATCAGGTACACCCAAAATCTGCTTTTTCTCATGGTGTAATGGGTTCTATTGTACTTATTTTTTCTTAGAAACATTTTGCCCCATCCTCTCTAACTCTTTTTAACACTACTGATTTCTATTCTTTTATGATGCTAAAAATGTACTTCTTCTGTTTTTGCCCACACTAATAGAAACAAATTCTATCAAGAGACACTCGTATAGTGTTTCTCAAATATTTATTCACTGAAATTCCTGCGAACTTGTTGAATGGTCAAGATTCCCGGATTTCCTTCTTAATAGGTAATTTGAGAACACACTACTAGTATGTAAACTCTTCTAGTATGTAAACTCTTCAACCTTAAAGAATTTCTGAACTAAAACGGTAAACAACAAACATTCCAGTACTATTATAATTGCTACTGCACTTCCAGAGCCGTAAGAATAATTTGTAATCATGCTGTACATAAGTGTGCTCGGTACTTCACTTGAAAAAACAGGTCCACCGTTTGTCAGTATAAAAATAAGGTCAAAAGCCTTTAAAGATCCGATTATAGCCTGAATAATACAAACCTTAATAATCGGTTTGATAAGTGGTACAGTAACCCATAGGGAAGTTTTAATTTTTGAAGCTCCATCTATTTGAGCCGCTTCAAATATTTCTTCAGGTATTGATTTCATAGCCGTGTACATTAGGAGCATGTGAAGTCCTACATATTGCCACACTAAAGGAACAAGCACAGCAATAAGTGCAGTACTTGTATCTCCCAGCCATGCTCTTGTAAGATGATCCAGACCCAATCCGGTCAAAACACCGTTTAAAAGCCCATAGGAAGGATGATATATCTTCATCCAGAGCTGACCTATTACAACTGTCGATATTATTACAGGTATAAAAAACACTGTTCTAAAAAACTTTTCATATTTTTGCTCTATTATCCCTGATGCCAATATTAAAGCTAGGGTCAATGCAATGGGAAGCTGAATAAATACAGAGAGTATCGCCAATATGAAAGAGTTCTGCAAAGCTCTTAAAAAGCCCTCTGTTTGACCGGTAAACAAATCAATATAATTCTGTAGCCAAACAAACTCTCCATAACCTATTCCATCCCATTTTAATGTACTATACCCCACAGAAAAAACTACTGGAACCAATACTATCGCCGAAAAAAAGACAAAAGCCGGCATTACAAAAACAAAAATCGCAAATTTATCCCTTAATACCCTTTCCATTATGCCACCTCCGATGTGAACCAAAAATCACATTAATCAACTTCATTCAACTTCTGCATTTCCTCTGCAAATTGCTGAGGAGTTATACATTTTGCAAATATTTTAGCTACAAGGTTTTTGTGAGTATTGGCATCTGACCCTTCTAAAAAAGTGTCCCATGCAATAACAAATCCTGTTGAATTGCTTACCAAATCTAATATCTGGGAATTGATAGGCGAAAGCTTGGAATTATCGATTGGCTCTTTCCACGTAGGTATACCAAACCCATAATCCAGAGCTTGCTTTGACATGTTCTCACAAATATATCTAGCTAGTTCAACTGCTTCTGATTTATATTGTGTATTTGCACTTACCATAAAGGTTTCTATCGAACCACCCAAAAAAGCCCTCTGGTCTCCTTTTTCTCCCCTTATTGCCGGAAAGTTCTTACACACCACTTTGCCTTTAATAGAGCTCCCCTCTGCATCCCAAGATTCTGCAGCCCAGCTACCCATATAATACATCGCTGCTCTTCCCATCTTAAAATCGGCCTCTGCCTCATCCTTGGTAAGCGCCATAACTCCTCTGTCAAATGCTTTTAACTTTACTAGTTCCTCAAGCTTTGCTGCCGATTCTACAAACTCCGGTGTATTAAAAGGTGCTTCCTTACTGAGTGCTCTGTTTGAAGCTCCAACACCTGCTGTACGCACTGCCAGAATGTTCTGAAAAAACATGCCTGGCCACCTCTCCTTCTGACCTGTAATAATCGGTGTAATCTTGAGGGAGTTGAAAACTTTAACGGCTTCTATAAGTTCATCATATGTATCTGGAATTTTAACATCCGCTTTTTGAAACAACTCTTCATTGCAGTAAAGTATAGCCGCCCACATATACATAGGACTAGCATAAACTTTCCCATCATAAATAAAATTGTCCAAGGTTCCGGGAATTACCTTGCTGGAAATGCTCTCATTTTTTGCGTATTCATCAATATCCAATACATTCCCTGATCTTATAAACGGTTTTGCAAATCCTGCACCCCAAGTAAAAAAAACATCCGGCTCTTCATCCACAGCCATCGCAGTCTTGATCTTTATCTTGTAAGCCTCGTTTTCCACTGCATCTATCTCCAGATTCACATCCGGGTTTAATGCAAGGTAATCATTTAGTATCTTCTCAAACGGTTTCTTTTGAGTTTCCGTATCTGCTGCCCATATATGCCACAATTTTAAGGTTTTACCCCCGGTATTGTAAACCGATTCTGTTGTTGTTTGAGAAGAATCACAAGATACGATGTTACAGATAAAAAACGCAAACATAGTAAAACATAGTATCATTTTCAGGTTCTTTTTAATCATCTTTCTTCCCCCAGTAATACCTAAAATAGTGCTCTCGGTTGTAAAAAGTCAAGTAATAAAACAATGAAGCAATATTATTGGATTTGAAATATAATGTTTGTTTTTTAACAAACTATTTTTGACAGAACAATATTATATCACAGGCTAAATTGAAATACAATTAATGTTTTTTTCAAGTCTGCAAGCGAAGCTAACATAACCTGAATAACTAATAATAAAACTGAATCCCCATCAAGTCCCAAAGCTTTTTGCCGGGTTTCCTTTCAGGAAATGACCCTAATCAGTTTTGCCTCTTTCATTTCATTACAAGAGGTCTAATAAACATTCAGACAAAATCAAGCATTTTTGTTTTCATTTTATTAATTTATACCGATAATATATTTGAAAGACATATTAAATATCATAGAGGAGAAAAACTTATGGATTCTTTTGAATTATTTGACTACCTTAATAAAGTCAGTGAATATATAGAGTATTCCTTTTATACAAACTCGGCCGAAATTATGGAAGCCATTTTAAATAAAGGCTTTGACAATGTTTTTATGTTATTTTCATCAACTGAAATAAAGAAAGGTCTTTTTAAATGCAATACAGGTTGGAAAATCTCTGAAGAAAGCACAATAAGCAAAGTTGTAACTATAGACCTGACCAATGAAATGATATTTATTACCGAAGATATTTGACTTTTGATTTCCTATATACTCTTTTACATTATTGACTCAACTTTCCCACAGTATTTATGGGCTCTTTGCCACTAACGTAGCATT
>CAYPCH010000083.1:0-3168 GCA_964409165.1 uncultured Oscillospiraceae bacterium
CATGTAATCACATAGAGCTTCCAGCTTTAAAACAAAAGGAAATCAAAGCCTTTACTCAAGAAGAAGAAAAAAGGTTTCTTGAATATGCAAAACACGATCTTCTTTATACATTATTTATCGTAGCTCTTGATACAGGCATAAGACTTGGTGAATTATTGGCTCTTACATGGGGTGATATAGATTTTAAATCAGCAGAAATAAGAGTAAATAAAAACCTTATCTTTGTGAAGGATTATGAGGGTAAGACCAAAAACAAAAATATACTTATAGTTCAGGATACTCCAAAATCAAAATCCAGTAACAGAACAGTACCACTTACTATAAGGGCATTAAAACTTCTACACAAGCTTAAATCAGTTAAAATTTTGGTATTTTGCACAAAAACAAATAATTATCTTAGTCCAAGAAATGTAGAGCGATCCTTTGTAAGAATTGCCAGTAGGGCTGGTATTGATGAATGTAATTTTCACTCATTACGTCACACATATGCAACGAGACTGTTTGAACTGGGAGTACCTCTTAATGTAGTATCAAAGTTACTTGGTCATTCAAAAACATCTATAACTTCAGACATTTATATAAGCGTTATACCACAATTAAAAACGGATGCCGTCAAAGCATTGGATTCACTACATCACAGCAATGATAACCACAAACCATCTACAAACCATTCACAAACCATTTAGGGCAATTTTAGCTGATTTTAGGCTGTTTTTTAGACCAATAATTGTAAATTACATCACAATCAAGGTACAACTTGAGGACATGCAAAAATCCCTGAAGCACTGATTAATCAACGCCTCAAGGATCTTATAACTGGAGCCCTCAATCGGAATCGAACCGATGACCTCATCCTTACCATGGATGCGCTCTGCCGACTGAGCTATGAGGGCATATTAAACTTTCGCTTGGAGCGGGTGATGGGAATCGAACCCACGCAGTCAGCTTGGGAAGCTGATATTCTACCATTGAATTACACCCGCTTATGATGCAATACTTAAGAGCAAAAAAATTATAACACTAATAAGCTAAATAGTCCAAATCCAAAAACAACGATTATAGCAAATTATGATTTAGATTCTTCAAGATATTTTTCCAGCTTCCTTTTTACTCTTTGTAGCGCATTATCAATTGACTTAACATGCCTGTCCAATTCATGGGCAATTTCCTGATACGATCTGCCCTGCAGATAAAGAGATAAAACTTCACACTCAAGACTGCTTAAGATCTCTCCCATTTTCGCTTCAATGCCCGAGTATTCCTCCCTGTTTATAACCATTTCCTCAGGGTCGTTTACACTCTCTTCGCTGAGAATATCCATCAACGTACGGTCAGACTCTTCATCAAATATTGGTTTGTTGAGTGAAACATAGGAATTAAGCGGTATGTGCTTCTGTCTTGTAGCAGTCTTAATGGCAGTAATAATCTGCCTTGTAATGCAAAGCTCTGCAAAAGCACGGAACGAAGAAAGCTTGTCCTCTCTGAAATCCCTGATCGCCTTATAAAGTCCTATCATTCCCTCTTGAATGATATCCTCTCTGTCAGCCCCGATAAGAAAATATGTCCTCGCTTTTGCACGGACAAATCCTTTATACTTGTTGATCAGATACTCGAGGGCTTTATTACTACCAGCTCTGCTATCTTCAATTATTTCTTCATCAAGCATTGTACTAAACACCTTCACAGCCTCAACCTGTACATTTGATTTCAAAATAAATGCCCCCTCCTTGTGTATGTATAAAACCACCACATAAACAGATAGATACCAAGAATAGATTTAAATATACAATTAGTATAAAACTGCTCACCTTCAGAAAAATTGTAAAGCAGAACAGTCATTGCATACACGGACATACACATAGTAAGTTTATTAAAAAAAACGGTTGGTGTCAAGTAAATATTTGACTGTTTTACTTGCCCTGTGCAGATTTCAACCTCTTTCTAACTTCTTTTCAATTAATAGAAATTGCTCTGCCCCGCATTTTACAAATTATTGTATCCAGTGTATATTCTTTTTTCCCAAGCATTATACTTTGTGTATATTTACCTATCTCCTCAAATCTTACCGTAATTCACCGTTGACACCCTTACTCCGCCATTTGCAAACATAGTATGACGGTTAAGGTAGCCTGCGGTTAAAACAATTACAATATTTTCTTCTGCCGACATACAGACAATCCCTCTATATTATTATCGGCAGATTAACTTTATTTCGTACATATATTTTGCAAATCCCCAAACTTTTCTTTTTTTGACCAACCATTTATTATATTGTTTTCCTATCTGCTTCTCTGTCGGGATATCTCATACATAACTATAGCACCTGCAACAGCAGCGTTTAGTGAAGATAATCGCCCCTTCATGGGAATATTTACAACCATATCACACTTTTCAGAAACCAACCTTCCCATACCCTCACCTTCACTGCCTATTACTAAAGCAACAGGTCCTTTCAGGTCTGTTTCATAGAAAGGACTCTTTCCAGATGTATCAGTCCCCACAACCCACAAATTCTTCTTTTTCAAATACTCTATTGTTTGTGAAATGTTTGTTACCCTTGCCACAGGAACATATTCAACAGCACCTGATGAAGCTTTTGAGACCACTGAACTAAGCCCTATCGCACGTCTTTTGGGTATAATAACTCCATGGACACCAACAGCATCTGCCGTTCTTAAAACTGAGCCAAGATTATTAGGATCGGTAATCCCATCCAATATAACAATAAATGGTAGCTCTCCTTTCTCTTGAGCAATACTTAAAATATCATCAACATCTACATAATCCTTGAAAGCAACGTAGGCAATTATACCTTGGTGGGCATGTGTAACGGAGACCTTGTCCAGGTTTATCCTATCGGTTTCCTGTACTACAATACCCTTTTCTCTTGCCAAGGCAATTATCTGCCTTATAGACCCCTCCTTGCCACCCTTTGAAACCACGATCTTGTTTATGGTTCTGCCAGCTTTGATGGCCTCAAGTACAGAGTTTCTCCCCTCAAGTTTATCCTGATCCATGTCTTCAACTACTTCTTCCCTTGTATCATATCTTTTTCCGATGTTTCCGGGTTTGCTTGATTTTCTATCATCAAAATTTCTTTTATCTCCTGATTTCAGTTTCATAAAAAAACCATCGCTTTCATAAATATTTTAAACCCATTATTAAACC
>CAYPCH010000083.1:3268-6357 GCA_964409165.1 uncultured Oscillospiraceae bacterium
TTAAACCCATTATTAAACCTATTACTAAACCTGTTACTGATTGTATCCTATTCTTATTTTAAAAAACTTTACTTCGTGCTTTAGTTTTCCTGATATAACATCAGGGAAATCAAAGTTTCTAAGTTGTATTCATTTTTCGCCCCCATTGAGGGTGCGAAAATAATGGCTCGATAAAAAGCTTCGGGACATCGAGTCCCTCACTTTTTGTCGAATTTCCTTTCAGGAAATCGACCAAATAAAAAATTCAGAAGGCTTAAGAACCTTCTGAAACAGCCAACTTTAGTATCTCCAACAAACGCTCATGATCTTTCTTCAAATACAAATAGCCTATCAAAGATTCAAAACCTGTAGCATATTTATACTCTGTAACATCAGCGTTTTTGGGAATAGTACCCGACTTGGCATTCCTGCCCCTTCTTACAACATCATGCTCTTCATGTGTCAGAATACCAATTATCCTGTGGATAATATCAGACTGAGCCTTCGCCTTTACAAAATTTATTGAGCGTTTATGAAGAATATGCACAGGCACATTCCCTTTGCTTATCAAAAGAGTCCTTATAAAAACCTCATACACTGCATCGCCAACGTAAGCCAGCACTAGCGGAGATAAATTATTAATATCATTAGAACTTATATCAAACTGTTTTAAAAAACTTCCGTATAATTCTTCCAACATCAAGCTTTCCTTTTAATAAATAAAATCAACTTGTAATTAACTGTATTATATACTATGCATAAAGCTAAGTAAATAATTAATGTCAAAAAACTCTTGGATTTTATTTCATTTATTTTTATTTGCGTACAACTTTTACACCCTGCGGTGTATCCTCAAGAGTTATACCCATCTCATTGAGCTTATCCCTTATTTCATCAGCCAATTTCCAGTTCTTATCCTTCCTTGCCTGCTGTCTCATGTCCACAAGTTCCTGAATTTCGATATCAAGCCCTGTATCATTCTTTTTTGTGGCAATTCCCAATACTCCTCCCAATTCCTTAATCAAGGCTTGGGAAAACTCTATTATTTCCCCGGTGAAAGACTGGTTTTTAGAGAATTCCAGATTTACTTCCTTTACAATATCAAAAATTGCAGCAATTGCATCAGCTGTATTCAGATCATCATCCATAGCCTTCTCAAACTTGTTCTTAAGTTCCATCAGGCTTTTCTTAAAGTCTTTTTCGGCATCGGTCATTTCTCCAGTCCCTGCATGCTCTTTTAAATGGTCAAGATTACACAGGCAGTTATAAATTCTCTCCAAGCTACTTTTTGCCTGCTCCAGAAGCTCAGCACTGAAATTTATGGGACTTCTGTAATGCGCCGACAGCATAAAGAATCTTATTACCTCATAATCGAACTTTTCTGCAATATCTCTTACTGTAAAGAAATTTCCAGCTGACTTTGACATCTTCTCGTTGTCAACGTTAATAAATCCATTGTGAATCCAGTAGTTGGCAAAAGCTTTGCCATTGGCAGCTTCACTTTGCGCAATCTCGTTTTCGTGGTGGGGAAATATCAGATCCTGTCCACCGCTGTGAATATCTATTGTGTCACCAAGATACTTGTTTGCCATCGCCGAGCACTCAATATGCCATCCCGGTCTTCCCTTGCCCCATGGACTATCCCATGCTGGCTCTCCAGGCTTTTGCGCCTTCCAGAGAGCAAAGTCCATAGGAAGGTTTTTCCTCTCATCAACCCCCACCCTAGCTCCAGCCTCAAGATCCTCCAAGGAGTGGTGCGACAACTTTCCATACTCCAGATATTCTTTTGTACTAAAATAAACATCTCCGTTTACATTGTATGCAAATCCTTTATCCTCAAGCTTCTTAATCAAGTCAATAATAGCATCAATGTTTTCGGTTGCCCTTGGATGAACAGTTGCTTCTTTTATACCAAGACCTTTGGCATCGGTAAAATACTCCCCAATGTACCTTTCTGCCAGCTCTTTTACGGTTATACCTTCTTCATTTGCCTTCTTTATCATCTTATCATCGATATCCGTAAAATTCTGTACAAATTTTACATTGTAGCCCTTGTACTCAAAGTACCTTCTCAATGTATCAAAAATTATAAACGGTCTTGCATTTCCGATGTGGAAATAGTTGTATACCGTGGGCCCGCAGGAGTATATTTTTACTTCCCTTTCGTCAATAGGCCTAAACTCTTCCTTTTTTCTTGTCAAAGTGTTATAAAGTTTCATCCCTGCCACCTTCCTTAAATTCTATACTGCACTCGGTATCCATTACTCTGCCGGGTGCGGTTTTTATGCTATTATCCTGAACATGTTGCTGCATTTGTTTTATCATCTTCTCAAGACTTTCTATCTTAATGTTAAGACTGCAAAATTCCTGTGCAACAGGGTCGGGAATATGTATATGATCCAACTCAAACGAAGAAGCAATCTTTTGCTTTCCGCGTTTAACAGGTCTACCCGGTACACCAACAACCGTAGTGTTGGGTTCAACCTCTCTTAATACAACCGCATTGGCACCTATTCTGGCATTGTCTCCCACCTTGAAAGGTCCAAGTATCTTGGCTCCACAACTTATTAGCACCTTATTTCCTATTGTCGGATGCCTTTTGCCTGTATCCTTACCGGTACCCCCTAAAGTGACGTTATGGTAAATAGTACAGTCATCACCTACCTCCGCCGTTTCTCCAATAACTATACCCATACCATGATCAATAAAAAGCCCGGTTCCTATTTGGGCTCCCGGATGTATTTCAATCCCTGTAATAAATCTGCTGAATTGTGAAATCAGCCTAGCAATAAAAAATATATTCTTTTTGTAAAACCAGTGTGCAATCCTATGGAAAAATATTGAATGAAATCCCGGATAAAGGAATATCACCTCAAAAACATTCTTTGCTGCCGGGTCTCTTTGCGCAATAGATTTTGCATCTTGTAGCAACTGCTTAAACATAACTGAACCTCAAATAAAATATTATTTCAAAATGCTTACTCATATTAAGTTCGATAAAGATTTTATAACCATTTCAATTTTCCTGCTTAGTATATCTTAATTCATATTCTTTATATTCTTTATATTCTTTATATTCTTTATATTCTTTATATTCTTTATATTCTTTA
>CAYPCH010000083.1:6457-17800 GCA_964409165.1 uncultured Oscillospiraceae bacterium
ATATTCTTTATATTCTTTATATTCTTTATATTCTTTATATTCTTTATATTCTTTATATTCTTCATACTCTCATATTCTTCATTGCATAATAATTTTCTTTTAAATAAATTACGCAAATAAAAAACTCGCCTGCAAACTTCATAGAGGCGAGGTCAATCGCGATTCCACTCTAATTGGAAACATATCCATCTCATACACATAACGGAGTGACTCCGTGAAGACCTACATACTGTGTTTCTTGCATTTCAGCCTCCAGATTCATAAGTGCACTTCACCCTGCCATTGCCGTGATACTGCTTTCAGCCTTCGGCAGCAACTCTCTTTAACGGATAGAAGGGATACTCTACTTAATCGTCATCTTTTGCTTATTCACATTAAATAATCCACATTAAATAATTCATATTAAATATATAGCCATTCTCAATATAATCATTTTCGAGATTAATTTATAAACTAAATTATATTTTACCACAGAAGACACCTCAAGTAAACATTACAAAAATTCTTTTTTACAAATTCAAGCCTTTTTACAATATTCCCCCTGTCTAGTGCATCAATTATCTCATATATTTCTAAATTCTTCGTCTATAGTTTCTGCCTGCATTTTTAAAGTTATTTGTTAAAAAGATTGTGCGTATTCCTATCCATTCAAAGAAATAGCTCTCTTTTACTATAGTTTATACCATTTGAATAAATATAATAATATAAATTAATAATATAAATGATTAAGAATTAATAAGTTTTTATAATAAAAAAACTCAGGTTACCTATAAAAATGGGGAAAGGAAGTGATATTATGGCCAATCAATTAAATAATGCAAGAGCTGAGAATTTTAACATAACCCATTTTGTCGTAAGACTTATTATGGGAGCACTTGTGCTTGCAATAGCTGCAGCAATAACTCCGGATTTTGTTATAACAGGCTTCTGGCCTCTTATTGTTGCTACAGTTGTACTTGCCGCTTTGGACTATCTGGCATTTAGAGTCCTGGGTGTAAATGCAACACCTTTTGGAAAGGGTATTACGGGATTTATAATGGCAGCTGTAATAATCTATATAACCCAGTTTTTTGTTGCAGGGTATGCTGTAAACATGTTGGGTTCTCTCATTGGTGCACTTGTTTACGGTGTTATTGATTCCTTTATTCCCGGAAGAACAATGTAAGCATCAACCCTTTTGCATTTACACAGGCCAGCTTTTGCAGATTGCAAATGCTGGCCTGTGAGTTTTCCTTATACTTAAGACGATAGCCTCCATACACAAAATAGGATAGCTAGATTTTCTTTCTTTCATTATACGATATGGCTTTCACCGGACATAGTTTTATTGCATTCTCCAACTTATCCATATCTAATCGTTGCTCTTCGTATGATTTTGTGATTGCTTTTTTATTTTCCATCTCAAATACCTCGGGATAGTTCTTTGCGCATAGTGTACAACCCATGCAAGCGTCCCGGTTGATATGGAGTCCGGGTTGTGTCAGCACCTCTCCCGGCAAATCTTCGTCCTTTATGATTTTTGCCGATATCCACGAGAAAACAATGATGGCAATAACAGTGAGCAACCAACGTATCGCCATGAATTTTAATCCTAAAAACTTTGCTTCATTCAGAAGCATGGGAACCTTAATTACAGCCCATGAGCTTAAGATTATAACGATATTTCGAATTGATGCCCCCTTCTTGTGAAGCATGACGCACATTGGGAATGCCGCATAAATCGGTCCTGCTGAAATACTGCCGACTACAAAGGAGAGAAAAACACCTTTCGCTTTAGCCTCCTTGCCCAAATAACGCATAATTTTTTCCTTCGGAACCCACATATCCAAAAGCGCCGTCAGGACAAATATGACAGGCATAATCATAAGCATTTCCTTGATGTAGAACCCACTGTTTTTTATCGAATCTGTTCCCATTGTAGGATTCATGATAAATATGATGATATATGCCAAGACAACAATAACAAAGAATAGATTTTCCTTCATCTTTTTGAGTATTGTCATATTATCACCCCCATCACAAGTGCGATTACAATAGCGAACAGAAAGCTAAGACCGTTTCGAACCGCGGTAAATTTTGTGCCAAATTCTTTCTTTTCAAGAGGAAATGTCACCACGCCTACCATTGTTAAAGTCGTTAAAAAAGCCACAGTCGGTACTACGCTGACTCCTGCACCTACCAATGTTCCTACCAGCGGAAACGCAATAAACGCGGGAACCAATGTTATTGTTCCAAGCAATGCCCCCCCAATAGTTGCCAGCATAACAGATTGCTCACTCAAAAATTTAGCAATTTGTTCAGGCGGTATAATAGTTAAAATCAGCCCAATTGCAAAAATAATTGAGAGAATACTTGCGAGCATCACCTTACCCATTCCAAATGCCATTTTAAGCGCCTGTTTCGTTTTAACCTTGTCTTTTGCAAAGGAAAACCCAAGAAAAGCTAATGTTCCGACCCAAACTGCCAATGTAAAAACATCCATATATATTCTCCTTTTCATTATAGCAATAATGATATTATATCGTTCAGATTCACACAAATATAGACACATTGGTTTCCTTTTGCTATGATATTTGAAAAGGGAGGGATATTACTTTGATAGAAACCATTAAGACCATACCGTTGTTTTCACAGCTACAATCAGATGAAATAAAGCCACTGATTGCTGACAATCAATTGTTTCTAAAGAATTATTCAAAAGGAGCAACCGTTTATAATCAAAATGATAGCTGCAAGACACTTGATATCGTTTTATCCGGTAGCTTTGTTGCGTACTCTCTTTCAGAGAACGGTTCGGCAATGAACATGTTTGAATTCTCCAAAGGTCAGATGTTGGGAGCAAATCTGCTCTTTGGCGATAACCAGACGTACCCGCTGACAATCTATTGCATGTTTGACGCACAGCTTCTGCACATCACCCACAAGGCAATATGTAGTTTTTTGCACAATTATAATTTTGCAATTCAATTCATAAAAATGCTATCGCATAATTCGCAGAAGCTAAACCAAAGGATTACAATGGCGACACAAAAGACCTTGCGGGAAAACCTGTTGGAATATTTTAATCAACAATCCATACTGCAAGGTTCTGATACGATTGTGCTGCCAATCAGTAAAAAACAACTTGCCGATCATCTTGGCGTGCGGCGTCCGTCTTTATTTCGGGAGTTAAAGGATCTAAAAGACGAAGGTATCATTGATATTTCCAATCGGACAATCCATATGAATATTTTTTAAAAAAAACGGCATAGCCAATATTTCTAACGACTATGCCGAATTTTTCAAGGGTAATAAATCCCTTAGATGCCCCGCATCATGTCGGAGCTTTTTCTTTATATTAAATACCCAAAATGCCGTTTCCCTATATTTCGACACCTAGCCCAATGCTAGGTGGGTGTCCCGTTAAAAGCTTCTGTCTTCCCCTGCCGTTGCACAAACCTTAAAGCTTGCGTCGAATTATCTTGGGGCCTGGCATCTGCTTTCAAACTGCGGACTCCCTTATGTCTAATGTAGGTTCAAAATAATAGGCTACTTCGTACATTTCAGGCTTAATTTAACCTTTTTTCTACCGCTTCAAACACATTATAACACTATAATATACTTAATAACAAATAGTTTCAACCACTTTTAAAGCTGTTGGGGTCTATATATTTTTCTCGCTCTTAAGTATGCTTACTAAATCAAAAATATATATGAGTTTGCAAATCCAAGAAGCCTCTAATGCTTGTACTACAAGGGTTTTCACCTCGTATAGCCCTGAGTAATATTTCCCATTTGTGCAATAAAGTCTATACCTTGGCAAACGACCCTACTTTGCTCCAATCCTGTGCTCTCTCGCATAATAGAAAAGATACTGCTGGGCAAATCCAGCCAGATCGCCAAAATAATCTGCCGCAAAATCTTGTATTTCCTTCATGCTTGCTTCCCTCTTAAAATACAATTCTTCCATAACCCTTTTAACCCATACATCAGTCGGAAACACATCATATTTGGTGCCACTATATAAAAGAACACAGTCTGCTACCTTCGGACCAACTCCGTTAAACTGCATCAGATAATCCCTTGCTCTAAATGTCTCCATTTCATTTACTTCCTCAAGATTCATAATTCCTTCTTCAATCATTTGGGAAGTTCTCATGATATATTTACATCTGAACCCTCCTCTGCAAACCTCAAGCTTCTCCAATGTCGTATCTGACAGTTCCTTCGCTTCTGGAAAACTGTAATACTTTTTTCCGTACATTTCAATTTCATTTCCGTACATCGAAGAAATTGCTTCCACCGTCTTCATTATTCTTGGTATCCTGTTATTTGCAGATATTATAAATGATATGAGGGTCTCCCATATATCCTGCTTTAAAAGGCGAATCCCAGAGCCAAACTTGACAGCTTCCCTCATTATTTCATCCTTCATTATTCCTTCTTTTATTTGGGAATAATCCTTGCCAAGGTCAAAGTAATCGTACCATATCTTTGTAAAATCCGTTAAGTTCGTATTGTAGAGCTCAAGCCTTCCATCTTTATAGCAAACATTCAGAGCCCTACCTTTTACAACCCCGCTATAGGTTCCGTCAGCCTGCCGTATCCATCTGAAACACTGACCGCATTCAAAGATATGTACAGGGTTAAAATCCTTTACACCTTCCACACTTATTTTATTTTCCATTTCCTCTACCTTGTAGCCTTTATATTCCATTCTTCCTCCTAGTTGCTAACTCAACTTTCCCACTTATAGTATTTTGAGACTCTGGTTGCTCACAAGTTAAGGGCAAAAAGTTTACTTTTTGACCGCGGTGAGCAATGCTACGTTAGTGGCATAGAGCCCATAAATACTGTGGGAAAGTTGAGTTACTAACTTGAAATCACTCTTTTAACCGTATTATTCACTAAAATGATACTGCATTATATATCATACCCTGTTTTTGTGCTATAATAAAAGGAATTAAATTATATAAGGAAATTGGAGCGCAATATAAAATTTATCAGATTCAATCTGTTACATAGTCAAATGTTTTCGAAAGGAAAAGGATTATGAAGGAAAAAATATATACAATCCCTGTAACCGAAGCATTTAAAACCGAATGCGAATGTCCCATGTGCGTATTGGAAAAAAAGCTTGAAGACGAAAATATTGAATATATTCTTGGTCCTTTTCTTATGGAACCCGACGGAAGGATACAGACCAATGAAAAAGGGTTCTGCAGAAGGCATTTTGAGTTGTTATACAACTCCCGATCCAACATATTAGGACTAGGTCTGATTGTAGATACGCATATGACTGAACAAAATGCCCGTTTGAAAAAATTCTATGAGAGCAAATCATCTTTGATGAAAAAGGACTCCCAAACATCTTTAATGAAAAATATTACAAATAAATTGTCCACCAAGCAGACTGAGACAGATAAATTCGTGAATGAAATACTATCGATGCTTACTTCTCTTGAAAACTCCTGTACCATCTGTAGCAGACTTGATTACACAATGGACAGGTATATAGACATAATATTTTATTTGTATTTTAAAGAAGAAGAATTCAAAGCATTGTTTAATAACCAAAAAGGCTTTTGTATGCGTCATTTGAGAATCCTTATAGAAAACACCAAGAAATATTTGAATGCAAAAGAAACCGCTATTTTTGTTGATACTCTTATTTCAATACAAATGCAAAATCTTGAACGTATACAAGGGGAAGTCAACTGGTTTACAAAGAAATTTGATTACCGTTATAACGATGCACCCTGGAAGAATTCCAAGGACGCCCTGCCAAGAAGCATCCAAAAACTTGTAAGTTTCTGCAAACTTAACTTGTAAATTTGTGCAACCTTAACTTGTAAGTTTGCTTGCAGATTTAATAAACTCTTACTCTTAAAAAACTGCTATACCACTGTTTTCTTCGGGTCAATCACAAGGCTTTTTGCCGTAAGATTCATACTCCTTATGCTTAAAGCAGTTAGCTTTTCAACCTCTTCAATAACATTCTTTTGGATTTCTCTTAAAAGAGGCTTTATAAAAAATCCGTAAATCAAAGTTAGATCCATATCTACATATATGCCATCCGGGCGGTTCTCGGCTCTAAATCTGGAAATTTTGCTAACACCTTCAATACTTGAAGTAACATGTTCTATAATCTGGTATATGGTATAGTCAGATATGGTATAGTTGCCAAGGTAACTGAAAGTAGGTCTGACAACAGACTTTTCCCCTATAAGCTGAAAGCTTCCCTTTCCTTTCCTTCTGAAAATTTGCAGGGGGTCAAGAAAATATCCCGAGAAATCTTTTTTTATTTCAAATGTAGGAACCGGAATAACATGCTTCCCCTGCTCCCTTCTTGTTGAAAGAGCCTGATTTATTTCAAATTCTGTTGCCACGTCATTTATATATACCTTTTCACTTATTTCCGGTAAATCCAGCCTTTTTACAATACTCTCCACCATACCATCCGAAGTACCCAAAATCAATATGGAATCTGCATCATAATTCCTTAGAGCCCTTTTCACATCAGATGCATGGCTATCATCAGTAAAAAGAGCTCTTTTGATAGAGCCTATTTTTGTCTTCTCCTTTTTAGCAGAAGTCCCCGCAATTATTTGCGCACCTCTAATCAAAAGACCATCATCTATAATAAAGTCAATTCCTCTCTCTCTGGCAACCCAAACAGCTCTGTGGCTTTTGCCAGTTCCACTAGATCCTATAAACCCAACAACTCTCAAATCTATTCCTCCATATCAAAAAAGCACAACACTTCTTTGAATATATATTAATCACAAAATTCATTTTACCACAAATACAGCTTAAATTACAAATAAGCAGTTTATTAATTTATTATATTATTAATTGGACTAAATTATAAACGCAACATTATATGACATAATAAATTTGAGTACCATCGAGGGTATTCAATTTTGCCTCTTTCATTTCACTCTAGGAGACCTAACAAAAAGTTTAGGGACATCGAGTCACTCGCTTTGCCGGATTTCCTTTCAGGAAATGACCCTAAAGAGAAAAAAGAGAGCCTTAAGCTCTCTTTTCTTCATAAATGCTCATCTTTTGTATCTTAATAGTATCTAATCCTATGCTTCTTTAATTCCTTGGCTTTTGTACAAAACTTAATATGTTTATCTACATAATGTACAATTATGAATTCTATGCACATCATATTGTGTTACACAATATATTGTATCATTTGATATAATTATGTCAATATATATACAAAAAAATTAGTAATAAAATTTGTAATAAAATAAGAAACCTAATAAAAAATTTATAAAAAATTGGGGACATCAAGTCACTCGCCTTTTGCAGAATTTCCTTTCAGGAAATGACCCTAAAAAAGAGACGATGGTATAAATACCAATGTCTCTTTTTAAATACTGTTTAAATTGCAATAATTTATTTGTTAAACTAAAACAGTCTACAATTCAGCTCCTCAAGAAAGGGCAACCAAAATTTAAACACTGTAAATACTATTCTAATGAGAAATATATATACCTTTCTGAGTATTCAAGACTCTCATCTTTAGTTATAACTAAATAATTCTTTACACTCTTTGTTATAGGTAATATTATTTTGCCCTCATACTTAAAATTATGTACTTGACCAGGAAAAATCTTCTTAATAATTCCCTTATCATCCTTTGTAACATCTTCTGCATTTTTCTGCAGACTACCAGAAAACCCATAATCCCTTCCACCTATTATACTATTACCAAAAGGTGTTTTTGAGCCAAAAACACTCCTGTAAAAAGGCAAACGAAGAAACGCTTCTCCAGATTGAATCTTAGCATTTGAAACGCTCTGCTCTACAGTAACCATAACATACTCCATTAGCTCTGCATCTTCTTCGTCCGTCCTAAATCCAAGATCAGAAATATCCTTAATAGTTATAGGCTCAACTTTTTTAACCTTGAAAGAATAGTCAGCTGATGCTATAGTATCCAAATACTTTTCACTAGCCGACCATGAATAAGTATCTCCAAGTTTTACAGGATCTTTTAATGTAGCCGCATTTTTCGAAACACTTACAGTACCAGAATTATTAGGTGTATTCACCGGTGCAGAAGTGTTTGCCGGTACAGGTGTGTTTGCAGATGAAGGTGTGCTTGCTCCTGAATCTGATTCAAAAGAAACAGGCGTATTATCCTTATATGGTAATGCTGAATTATTGGATTCTAGTTTAATTGATTGAGTATTAGCATCCCATTCAACCCCCATACCCGCTAAATCAGCTACAGCCCTTAAAGGTAGATATGTTCTTCCGTTTATTATTACAGGTGATATCTTTGACCCATCTGTCTCTGTAAACGACCTCAACTGCCCGTCATAATATATCTTTATATTGTCATTTGCAGTTGCTTCTATTTTCCTTATTGCACTATAACCCCATACAGTACTTATTAGTATTGTGCTTGTAATAAAGACACTTAGAACGACTAAAGATGCTCTTGATAGTCTTTTCATTAAATACATCTCCCTTTTTAATAGAATTCTAGTTTTTCTTTCGAATAATACATACTTTAGATATGGTATACTTTTCTACATAAAAAGTTAATATTAATGAATGAATTTCTACTAATTTTAATAAACCAGATTTGAATATAGATTAATCGAAAAGATGATTCTACATTGAAAAATTAATTTTCGTGATATTGCATTAAGGTATGTAAAATCTTTATCCCATTCAGTTATAGATATGATTATTGACACATGAAAGCAGTTTCAAATGCATTTCTTCAGGTTGCAAAAAGGGTACTTTTTAAAAGCACCCCTCAATTCTTGTGTTCACTTCTGACCATATTAACAATACACAATTCACATTCTGTACATATCACAGCCTTGCCCCAAAACACATTTTTAATAGTCTCTAGAAGTTCTTTATTCCTGAAGCTTTTTGAACCATGAATTACTATCTTTTTTGGAGCCATTGTAATAAGGGAGCTAACCAGCAGATCATCATAGTTCATCTCACCACCAGGCAAATCATTCATAAATTCCTGAATGCACTCATTTGTAATTTCCCGTTTATCTTCATCGAGTAATACATACCTGTTGTCATATCCTGCAATTACATGTATCACATTAAATTTCGGCTCCTGTATATCCACAAAATATCTTAAAAGCCTTATGAACTCCTTGTACTCTCTTTCCATCAGGAAATCGTCTACAGCTTTATCAACAACATCCTCCAAATCCTTAATGTAATCTTTGATCCTGAAATTAATAAATCCATCAAGAATTACACTGTTCGAGCTCTGAAAATACTCTAACAATTTCCTTGTTATTATGTTTTTTCTTCTCACCTGAAAAATACTGTTCAGAAAATTTTTATCTTCATTATTTATTATTGAAAGAGCAATCCTCAATATTTCTTTTTTTTCGAAAGAAGTAAAATAACAGTAATTGCTGTTAATTATCCTGAAAATAAGTTTTTCTTCATACTCTTTAATAATGTACTCTGCAAGGGCATTTGAAACACATAGTACAAGTTCGTTATATATCTGACATTGGTTGTCGGGCAAAATATCTTCCCCATCTATACTAAATATAATAGAAGTTGAGCCGTCCGAGTCTTCAACACCTTTTACTATATATTTATCGCCGCATTTGTCTATGTTTACCAGTTCATTGGTTATGAATTCTTTTACGTCTTTTGTACTTTCATTAACTCCAATACAAAGAAACTGCATCAACTTCACATCCCTTCAAACGTAGTATATGTCTTCGTAAATTGTTGTATGCAGTAGTCCACATATGCAATTTTTGGAATAGTCGGCACATTTGTATTATCTCCCATAAAACACCTGCAATCGTTAAAACTTCTAGTAATATTCCAATTATTTGTATTCAATTTTTCTTTAATATATTATATGCAAATGAATATAGTTAGTTACAAAAGAGATTCATCTTAACAAAACTACCGTAACAGCATATGTTTTAAGAATTTAAGAATTGTACAATTATATTTCCAGCAAGGTAATAACAGACCCTATATCTACAACGAAATCTTTCGACAAACAAATAACTTCCATTCCTTTATGCTTTAAAAAATCCTTTATTTCCCTTGAGCATTTCAAAGTTTCAATATTTCCTGTAATTGCCCATGTCATTCTGTCAATAAGAAACGAACTTCCTCCTATAAATCCTTTATCAAGCCCAGGCAGCAGTATATTTTCCTCCTCAACAAACAAAACATCAAGCCCTTTACGCTCTGCAGCGGCTGCGATTCCCTTATCCATTGTAATTATGGAGTTTTCATCCACTACAGAAACCGAACATTTAGAATATCCCTGATTGACATGAACCAACTCAACCCCATCTTCTTCCAAGTATCTGCATATAACCTTATCGGTATATTTTGTATTATGAAAAGCAAATCTACCTACCCGGGCTACATTATAGCATATATCCCCAGGGTATTGTGATGTAAGCACACTGCTTCCTTTGATAAGTTCAAACCCCATACCGCAAATCCCTTTTAGTACATGCCCGTCTGCTCCCGGTGCATATATAATCCTTTTGTCACCAATATGGTGAAAGACAATGTCCGGATGGTATGAAACAGCTTTATAAAGCTCGCTGTGATAACCTGTCTTTATAATTTCGATTCTGTTTTCATAAAATCCCTTTTCAAGAGAAACTGCAATTCTTCCGTCGACTATTACTGTCGCAACCCTCTTTTGTGGTATATTAGGAACTTTAACAAAACTCATTCGATACCCTCCTTTCTCAAGCTTTAAGCATAACTTTATCAGATTGTATCACATTTTCGCTTCACTATTCATAGAATATAATTATAAAATACTTAATTAAAGGGTGCGTAAAATATTACTCCCACTTTTTTGCGTTGCTATTTGGCTTCAAATGGGCGTTAATCAAAAATAGTAGTAGAAGTTATATTTTCACCTTCCCTAAGTGAATCCGTATCACAAAAAAATACTGCTATAAATATTGCAATTTATTAATTTTTAACAACATTTATACATAAACATGTACTAGAGTGTTTATAGTCTTTATAAAGAACAGCAGTTTGATATTTGCACCGTGTAATAGATTTTATTATATTTTTGTAATGCGAATGTAGTAAAGGATACTAACTGCCTGTTACCGTTACAGGTAATCGTCAGTTATTTAAATAAGCCGCATCTTTAATAAAGGTGCGGCTATTTATAATGAAAAAGGCAAAACTCCCGTACCCTCTATGGGTACAAAATTTATTAATATATAACTCAACTTTCCCACAGTATTTATGGGCTTTTTGCCACTAACGTAGCATTGCTCACAAGTTAAGGTCAGAAAGTAAACTTTTTGACCTTAACTTGTGAGCAACCAGAGCCTCAAAATACTATAA
>CAYPCH010000084.1:0-17704 GCA_964409165.1 uncultured Oscillospiraceae bacterium
AATTTTTATTACTTTTTCGTTAATTTTATTTACATTCTGCATTGGTTTTTATTATAATTATTATTGTATACTCCTATCTGCATATAGACTGCCGTACTGATTATAACTAATCTGTTATATAAAAATGTACCATGACCAATATATAAGACTTAAACTGTAATTAACATACAAAAACCAGTTTTCAAAAGTCTATATATATGTTATTATATAAGTATATGCAATAGTCAAAACAGACTTGGCAGGCTAATGGGGAGGGAGATTCTTCAGTATTTGTTAAAAAGACCCTTGTTATTATGCAGTAATATGATCGCAGTTGAAATATTGAACTGTCTATAAACGACTTTCAGCACTACCTAAAAATAGAAACCTATGAAGTTATTAGTTACATCCTTTAGAAAGGGTGAAAAAATTGCTAAGAAGATATCCCTACAAAAAAAATAAAAATCCTTTTAGCCTAGTATTGTTGTCTTTAATTGCAACCATTCCGGTATCTTTGCTTACATTCATTGTATTTGAATGGTACGATGAAAAAAAACCTTTGAAAAATTTTGGCACAATATACTTTGCAGCAGCGTTTGCAGGTACACTCTATTTTATACTATTTATAGTATCAGGAATACTTGCAATGAAATTAGCTGAGCAGCACATACAGGCAAGAGAACTCAAGAATTTCCAAAATTTTACCGACGTACTCCATCGCTCAACTTCTGAAATTGAAGTTTATGAGACTCTGTATAACTTTGTCCGCAATATGCATCTTGTCAACCATGTAACATTGTTTTACCGTAATGATAGGTCTAGTCAAGATATATCATGGCAGCGTATTACAAACGAAAGAATGCCTCTTTGCACAATGGAGGCCAGAAACTGTCCCTTAATAAAATACGGACGTGAGTGTAGCGTAAGAAACATTTCTGTCGATATAACATGTGCCTATCAACTGCCTGAGCATAAGAACGGAAGCTACATTTGCCTTCCTATCACAGACGGCAACCAAACATTGGGTATTTTGCAGCTTTATTCAAAATCCAGGTATTTCTTTGATGATCTTGTTATCTCAAAGATAAAATCCTATATAGAAGTTGCCAAGCCTATAATCAGTAGCAAAAGGACTCTACATCAGCTTAGTAAGAAAGCTTCAACAGATAAGCTTACAAAGCTTTATAATAGAAGCTTTTTAGAGCCATACCTCGAAAACCAGCTTGAAGCTACAAACATGAGCCGCCAAAAATTAAGCGTGATTATGATTGATATAGACGACTTTAAAAAGATAAACGATACTTACGGGCATTCAGCAGGCGACTCCGTTCTGGTAGTCTTTTCACAGGTAATATTAAGATGCCTGCGTAGAACCGATCTGGTGGCAAGATACGGCGGAGAAGAGTTTATAGCCATATTACCTTCTACCAACACAGAAACCGCAGTTTCTATTGCCGAACGTATACGGGAAACCATATCCACAGAACCTATGCCAAAAGTGAATGATGAAAAACTCCCCCACATAACATGCAGTCTGGGCGTTTCCACATATCCAATTTTTGCAGAAAGCAAGAGCAACCTGATAAAAACAGCTGATTTAGCTCTTTACAAAGCCAAACAGTCTGGCAAGAACTGTGTTAAAATATATTCAAGGGATATGGGATAAAACACTAACTTTTCAGTCCTTATTTCTATTTTGGGATAGTAATATCCTGCTAAAAATCAATTACTACCTTTGTATAAGCTATTCTATCGGTTTTTGTAAACAATTCTTCCCTCTGCAAAAGTCATCAAAACATTAAGATCTTTATCAAGAATTGTGAGGTCTGCATCCATTTCCTCTTCTAAGCTACCCTTTCTCTTATGGATATTCAATACTCTAGCCGGATTTACAGCAGCCATCCTTACAGCATCTTCAAGCGGTACATTGAACTCTCTTACCATTTTCCTTACAGAATCAACCATAGTAAGGGTGCTCCCTGCCAGTACACCATTTTCAAGCCTTGCTACGCCCTTTTCAACATGTATTTTCTGTCCTCCAAGGGTGTACCAATCGACAGCAAGTCCCGTTCCCGAAATGGAATCCGTTATAAGCACTACATTGTGAGTTGTTTTACATTTCAATATTATTCTTATAACAGCAGGGTCTATATGAATCCCGTCTGCAATAATTTCCACTGTTATTCTATCATCATCCAGCGCCGCCCCTACAAGACCCGGCTTTCTGTGGTGAAGACCTTCCATCGCATTAAACAGATGGGTAATGTGTTCAAATCCGCTTTTGAATGCTCTGACTGAACTTTCATAATCCAATCCTGAATGCCCAATTGAAAATTTTATGCCGTATTCCTTTAAGTATTCCGGAATTTCCATTCCTCCGCTAATCTCCGGAGCAACAGTTATTAGCTTTATGTTATTGCCTGATCTCTCCATTAGGTTATCGAGAAGTGCAGGGGTAGGGACTGTAATGTGCTCTGTCGGGTGAGCACCTTTGAACTCAGGGTTTATAAAGGGACCTTCAAGGTTTATTCCCAGTATTTTTGCCCCGCTTGTACCGGCTTTTATTGCATTTCTAATATTTCCCAGGGCACAATATATATCCTCCATTGACGCAGTCATTATTGCAGGCAAAAAAGATGTAACTCCTTTTGATGCAAAAAATAATGACAATGAATTTATGTCTTCCTCGGTTGAATGCATAAAGTCACAGCCACAAGCCCCATGAGTATGTATATCAATAAATCCGGGAACCACATAATAACCATCTGCATCCGTAAATTCCAGATCAGTGGGGTCTGTAGTCACTGATTCCTCAATTTTTATAATTTTATTTCCTTCAATAAGTATGTCTTTTTTTTCAAACCCTTCATTTTTATTAAACACAAATCCTTTTGAAATCAGTTTTCTTTTCATTGGTTTATCCTCTCTTGGTAAAAATTACATATTGTTTTTTTGTAAAGTATGGTATTATTATATATTATATTTATCCGCCTTACTATGTTAATCACGACTTTGGTTTTAATTTATTGCTTTGGTTTTAATAAGAATACGATTTATGTTTATACTATATTGAACATAATACAAATAAAACTAAATTACATACCCATAAAGGGTACTCAATTTTGCCTCTTTTATTCCATTCCAAGAGGCATAAATAAATATAAGAAGAGGTGTGATAATGATGAATACAACAGCAAATTTCGATGAAATAGTTAGGGTAATTAATGCTGAACATTCTGACCCTTTTAGTGTTCTTGGTATGCACCATGCCGAATCCGGCAATTCTTTAGCTGTCAGGGTATTTATTCCCAATGCAGATGAAATAAACGTAATAGAGCTTTCAAACAATATAAGGTACAAAATGGAATTAATTCATGAAAAGGGTTTGTTTGAGGTTTTGTTTAAAGACAGAACAGAGTTCTTCAAGTACTGCCTTGAAGTTAAGGATAACATGAACAATATCTTTATTGTGCACGATCCGTATAGCTTCCTTCCGGTACTTCCGGATTTTGATATTCATCTTTTTAACGAGGGTAACAACCATAAAATCTATGAAAAGCTTGGTGCTCATATTATGAGCATAGATGGTATTGAAGGTACTTTTTTTGCTGTATGGGCACCCTGTGCCAAACGTGTCAGTGTTGTGGGTGATTTCAATCAATGGGATGGTCGCAGACACACTATGAGGATAAGAGGCTCTTCTGGAATATGGGAAATTTTTATTCCCCGCATCACTGAAGGCGAGATTTACAAATACGAGATAAAGACTCCCCATAATGATATTTATGTAAAAGCCGACCCTTACGGTTTTTATTCCGAATTACGACCCAATACAGCCTCTATTGTATGCAGTCTTGAAGAGTATTACTGGAATGACCGTGATTGGTTGTATGCAAGGGATCATGGTACCAACTTTGACAAACCCGTTTCAATTTACGAAGTCCATCTAGGCTCATGGCAAAGAGCTTCGGACGAGGATGACAATGGTTTTCATACATACAGGGATTTAGCCGACAAACTTGTGGACTATGTCAAGTATATGGGTTATACCCATATTGAACTCCTTCCAGTTTCAGAACACCCTTTTGACGGTTCCTGGGGGTACCAGATTACCGGCTATTATGCAGTAACCTCAAGGTATGGTGAACCAAAGGATTTTATGTACTTTGTGGATAAATGTCATCAGAACGGTATAGGAGTGCTCCTGGACTGGGTCCCTGCTCATTTTCCTAAAGACGGCCATGGTTTGGCTAGATTTGACGGTACTGCACTCTACGAGCATTATGACATGAAACAGGGTGAACACCCTGATTGGGGAACCCATATATTTAACTATGGTCGGTTGGAAGTTAAAAACTTCCTTATCTCAAATGCTCTTTTCTGGTTTGATAAGTACCACATAGATGGTTTAAGGGTTGATGCGGTTGCGTCAATGCTCTATCTCGACTACGGTAAGAAAGAGGGGGAATGGTTGCCAAACAGATGGGGAGGGAAAGAAAATGTGGAAGCTATCGATTTCATGCGGCATTTAAATTCAACTGTGTATAACTATTTCCCCGGTATAATGATGATTGCTGAAGAATCCACCTCATGGCCTTTAGTATCAAAACCCCCGTATGTGGGTGGATTAGGTTTCACATATAAATGGAACATGGGATGGATGAATGACTTTTTACGTTATATGAGTATGGATTCCATTTACAGGAGATACCATCAAAACTTATTAACGTTTTCCTCCATGTACTCATGCGCAGAAAATTATATACTTATACTATCCCACGATGAAGTGGTACATGGAAAATGCTCAATGATTGAAAAAATGCCGGGAGACTACTGGCAGAAGTTTGCAGGACTTCGGGCAAGCTACGGATATTTTTACGGTCACCCCGGTAAAAAATTGATGTTTATGGGTAATGAATTTGCCCAGTTTATTGAATGGAACTACAAAAAAAGTCTTGATTGGCTTCTCTTGGATTACGAAATGCACCGTAAAATGCAGGATTACGTTCGTGACCTTAATCATTTGTATAAGGATGAAAACGCCCTTCATGAAATAGATTTCAGTTATGATGGTTTTGAGTGGATTGACTGTAATGATACGGAGCATAGTATTATTTCTTTCATGCGGAAAGGGACGAATTGGAAAAACTCACTAATATTTATCTGCAATTTCACTCCCGCTGTACACGAGGATTATCGCATAGGTTCACCGTTTAACACCTTCTATGAAGAAATTTTAAATAGTGATTGGGAAAAATACGGAGGAAGTAATGTGGGAAACTTTGAAGGAGTCCAAGCTGAAGAAATTGGTTGCCATCAAAAGCCTTACTCAATAAGGCTGCGTGTTCCGCCTCTTTCAACGATAGTATTAAAACCAAGGCTATAACCAGTAAACTCTGAGGTGAAATGAACCCCAAGCTTTTAGACCACTAAAGGTGTCTGTTTTGCCTCTCTCATCTTATTTCACTCATCCCTTACCATTCTCACTACTCAGTTTTTCTTAACATCTTTATTACTGTTTTGAGTATTATCTTTCTGGTGTTGATGTTGAGGTAGTGGTGGTGGCAGCGGAGGTTGGAATAAGGGTGGAGACTGGGGATTCTGCCACCACATATTGTTTCCGTTATTATATGGTGTATTGAAGTTGTTATCCCACCATTTATTACCTGTCTCCTTATTCATATCCTGCTTCTGATCATCTTTATTATTGTTGTTTTTATCTTTATTAATTTCATTTTTGTTATTTTTATCTTCTTTTGTTTCTGCTTTATTTGATTCTTTCTGAGCATCTTTTTTTATATCCGGTTTATCCGGTTTATCCGGTTTATCTGGTTTGTCCGGTTTATCTGGTTTATCAGATTTATCAGATTTATCAGATTTATCCTGAGCTTTTTTCTCCTCTTCAAACTTTTTCCACATCTCAGCGGATTTTTCCTGATAATCTTTGTACCATTCCTGCCATTTTTCCCAGTCTTCCTTGCTGAAGTTATTATTGAAGTCTTTCATAGCATCTGGATTCCAATAATCGCCCCAGTTTGCTCCTTCGTTATTATTAAAGTGCTCCCAAGGGTTATAATTATTGTTATTGTTATTGTTATTGTTATTGTTATTGTTATTGTTATTATTATTATTATTATTATTGTTGCCATTGCTGTTTTGGCTGTTATTTCTACTGTTATTGCTACTGTTATTGCTATTATTTTTGTTACTATTGTTTGAATTGTTTTTTCCATTATTATCTGAATTGTTTTTGCCTGTATTTCCATTTTTATTAGCATTATTGTCTTTAGCTGGAGAATTCACAGGTTTATTATTATCGGGTTTTGAAGCTGCTGTTTCATGAGTTATAGCCGTTTTTGGTGTTTCAACTGGTTCGGGTGATATCTCATCACCTTCCTTGGCTTCATTATCTGCTTGTGCAACCTTCACATCTTTAATTTCTTTCATTGCATCCTTTATAGCTTTGACTATTTCTTTTACAGGCTTATCCTTATACTCATCAACAGTTATTTCTGGACTAAGTCCTTTAAGTTTTTCAATAACAAGGAGCTTTCCAGGAGATATACCCATTTCCTTAGCTTCGTTATGCCTGCTGATTTCTGTCTTTTCTACTATTACATCTGACTTGACATTATCATTTTCAAGTGCCTCTTTTGCTGTGTTTCTGATAGCCTCTTTTAGTTTTAATTCGTTAACATCCTTACTCAATATGGTAATCATAACAGCATTATCCTGTCCTTCATCAATATATCCGGCCTTAACTGCTGCATGAAGAACAGTCTTTATTGTCTCATCAAGTTTCTTGCTCTTGTACGGAATACTGGCAACAAGCTCATCCCCATCGCCATTCAGACCTTTTACTTCAATCACCCTGTCAAATACGTTAAGAGTCATTTCCAAGCTGGGATTGATATCCATGTTGACATAGCTGTATGGTGTATAATAGCTGTAAGCTCCTATTGATAGCCCTAATACTACTATGAGCAGAGCTGCTACAGAAGCTACCTTTGAAATATGTCTGAAATTGAAATCAATAACCTTTGAAGGAATTTCAACTTCATACCCTACATTAAGCCTGCCAGTATTTTTAATTTTTAAAAACTCACCGTTATTGTTCATTGCTATAGCCTGTTTACCGTTAATTTCAACAACTATGGCTTTCATACACTCACCACCAGTTAATATAATCCCTTATAAATTCATAATCTCCATTACAAATTATTAATACTGTTATTATATATTTTCGTCCCCTCTCAATTGTTTTTCGGGGTATACTTAAGTTTTTTTCAATCTCAGATATTGGTAATAGTTTCTTATGCATTATCTGAGATAAAAGGTTTTCTTGTGACAGTATAAACTTTGCTATATCGGAATACATCGAACGGGTTTTATTATGTTTTGGAGACACATTTATAAGTTCAGAGAAGCTTATTCCCCATACTCCAAGTTCGCTTTTCAGCTGTTCGAGTTCAAGTCTTCTATATTCACTTACTTCTTCTTTAGAGTACTCATCCAAAGACTTTCCTATACTCAGATCAATTCCTTCGTTTTCCTCATCACCGGTATAATCATTGATAGGTACTGTGATGTTGTGTTTTTTTTCTTTTCTGAAGTAATCAATAATTCTTCTCTTTATAACATTTTGAGAAAATGCCAGAAAGTTCCCTTTTAAACGGTCGTACGATTTTATAGCTTCAACAAATGCAATCATTGCAATACTGAGCTCATCATCCCGTCCATATTCAACGTACCGCCCCGTTACCCTTTCAACAGTTGCAGCAATAAAAGGCTTGTATTCTTCAATCAGCAAATTTATTTGTTCATCATCGTTTTTGATTCTTTCCACTCTTTCATTTATTGTAATAGAATGCATTCATTGCCTCCAGAAAGAACGAGTTAGATACACAATAATTATAATTATAACAATAAAAGATATTCAAGACAAACTTTAATTAAATGTTTAAGGGTTTCGAGCCTTTAGCAGAAAAGCTTATTGCTTTGATTGGTGGATTGCCGGGTGCATTTAATTTAAGCGAAGAATAATTTAACAGCATTATGGAGTTTGTGGCGCTACTGTCTTGAGAGGATTAGATGGTGAAAAATATAAAAGTGTTCTGCATCAGGAAATAACAGAAAGGGAAATTACCTTATAAGTTTTAATACAAAAAAACAGAACAAGAATGATTGTACATTGAGAAATTAAATAATAATTTTTATTTCCAGCCTGTCAAACTTTACGCTCTCTATAAACTGGTCACTGTCAAAAGAAGTCCTCCGGTACCTTGCAAATTCGGTTGTGTTCTTTTTAATCCACATCGGGACAGGAATATCAAGATTCCGGCATAACCCTATAAGGGCTTCCTCAAGTGAATCTCTGAAAGGAACACCTTCTTCATTTTTTTCTATAGAAGATTCCCTTAAAATGTTTGTTCCTTTTATTATTTTTCCTGTAAGTGTCAATTTCGCTCTTCCTTTTTATAATGATTATATGTAGTGATTGGATAACCAGGCTTATCTTTTAAACCCGGCTATCCATATATATCTTTTAAATTATTTTTTTAACCAGCTCATCATTTTGCGAAGCTCTGCTCCGACAATTTCTACTTGATGCTCGGATTCATTCTTTCTCATTGTCAGGAAGTTTGCTTTTCCGCCTGAATTATTCTCTGATATCCAATTGGTAGCAAATTTACCGCTCTGTACTTCTTCAAGTATTTTCTTCATTTCTTTTCTGGTTTCTTCGGTTATTATTCTTTTCCCGGTTACATAATCTCCGTATTCGGCTGTATCACTGATTGAATATCTCATGTATGAGAAACCACCCTGATTTATAAGGTCTATTATAAGCTTCATTTCATGAACACACTCAAAATACGCAATTTCAGGCTGGTATCCAGCATTAACCAGAGTTTCAAAACCTGCCTTCATCAACTCGGTAACACCTCCGCAAAGCACTGCCTGCTCACCAAAAAGGTCTGTTTCTGTTTCTTCCTTGAAGGTTGTTTCAAGAATTCCTGCCCTGCCTGCACCTATACCGGAAGCATAGGCCAAAGCATAATCCTTTGCTTTTCCTGAAGCATCCTGGTGAACCGCAATAATGGAAGGCACTCCTTTTCCTTCATTGTACTGGCTTCTTACAGTGTGTCCAGGTCCTTTAGGAGCTACCATTATAACGTCAACATCCTTAGGAGGTACTATCTGACTGAAATGAATATTAAAACCATGGGCAAACATAAGTACATTACCGGCTTTCAGATTCGGCTTTATGCTTTCTCTATATACTATAGGCTGAAGCTGGTCTGGAACAAGCATTATAATTAAATCACCCATTTTAGCCGCTTCATCGGTGTCCACAACCTTCAAACCGTCATTTTTTACTTTTTCCCTTTCCTCAGCAAAAGCAGCTGGCAGACCAACAACAACGTTTACCCCACTGTCTTGTAAGTTTTGTGCATGTGCATGACCCTGACTTCCATATCCTATAACGGCTACAGTCTTACCTTTTAATAATCCAAGATCACAATCACTGTCATAATACATTTTTGCCATTACCTATCACTCCTTGTTATTATTTTTAACTTTAATATATTTATTGCCTCTTTCGATAGCAATTGAACCCGTTCTTACTATTTCTTTTATGCCAAACTGCTTAAGCATACCCTCAAGTGCAGCTACTTTTTCCGTTGACCCTGATATCTCAATAGTAAGAGTGTTTTTTGAAACATCAACTATTTTCGCTCTGAATATTTCAACAATCTGAATAATTTCAGCTCTCGTTGATGCAGTTGCATCAACCTTGATAAGGGCAAGCTCCCTGCTTACGGAATCATTTTTATCAAGCTTCTTCAGCTTTATTACATCTACCAGCTTGTTGAGCTGTTTGCTGACTTGCTCAACGATATACTCATCTCCCTCTACAACTATCGTCATCCTTGAAACATCAGGATTTTCTGTAACACCTACTGCAAGGCTGTCAATATTAAACCCTCTTCTGCTGAACAAACCGGCTACTCTTGATAAAACACCGGCATGGTTTTCAACCAAAACAGATAATGTATGCTTAGCCATTTTATAACCTCCCATAATTTATATCCCACTACTTACAACATTCCCATACCTATTTTTAAAGTGTTGATTCCTCGGGGTCTACAATACATTCAAGAAGACAGGTACTGTCGTCTAAAAGCATTCTTTTTATTGCATCCTCAACCTGCGAATTCCTATTTATCCTCTCCCCTTTGAATCCATATGCCTCAAATATCTTTGTAAAATCTGGATTATCTTCCAAAAAGACTTGAGAATACCTTCCGCAGAACTTTACCTTCTGAAGTTCGCGAACCATTCCCAGCCTTGAATTATTAAAAAGCAAAACCTTTATAGCCAATTTGTTTTGTTTTATGGTTCCCAGCTCCTGCATCGACATCTGAAAACTACCATCACCACCGATACATACTACCTTTACATCAGGTCGTCCCAGCTTTGCTCCAACAGATGCCGGCAAACCATAACCCATTGTACCCATTCCCCCGGAAGTTATAAATGTTCTTGGTTTTTTAACACTGAAATAATTTGCAGCCCATATTTGATTCTGTCCTACTTCCGTAGTTATTATTGTACCATCATCTGAAATTTTTGACAAAACAGAGAGCACATATTTAGGATTTACAAAATCTCCTTCATCTGTATTCAATTTCTTTAAGTTCTTTTCTCTTTTTTTGCTAATATCATCCAGCCATTCATCTGTATTTCCCTTTAATACGATCTCATTCAACTCTTTCAATACCTGCTTGATATCTCCTGTCACAGGTATTGATACTTCAATATTTTTGCCTATTTCAGCCGGGTCTATATCAATATGAATTATCTTTGTTTTCTTTGCTATCTGGTCAGGGTTACTCATAGCCCTATCACCAACTCTGGCACCCATGATAATTATAAGGTCTGCATTATGGATGGCATAATTTGCAGCATACACCCCATGGGATCCTAGCATACCGAGGTTTAATTCATGTTCAGACGGAACAGCACCTATACACATCAGCGTGGTAGTCACCGGTATCCGGCACTTATTTGCAAAACTTATAAGTTCCTCTGATGCTCCAGCACTTATTATTCCTCCTCCTGCACATATTACAGGCCTTTTAGCTTTTAAAACTGCTTCAGCAATCTTCTTAACCTGCAAGTTTTGCACCTTAAAGCCCGGCTTATATCCTCTGATATCGACACTTTCGGGATATTCAAATTCAATTTCAGCAGTCTGCATATCGACCGGTATGTCTATTACCACCGGTCCCGGTCTTCCTGTAGATGCTATATAAAAGGCTTCTTTTATAATTCTCGGCAAATCTTTTGCATTTTTTACAAGATAGCTGTGTTTACAAAATGGAGCTGTTGCCCCTGTTATATCAGCTTCCTGAAACACATCCCTGCCTATAAGCTCAGACGTAACCTGTCCTGTTATAGCAACAACAGGTATTGAGTCCATATACGCAGTTGCTATTCCTGTAATAAGATTTGTTGAACCGGGACCAGATGTTGCAACACATACGCCCACCTTACCAGTAACGCGGGCATAACCACTTGCAGCATTTGCAGCTCCCTGCTCATGCCTTGTAAGTATATGTTTTATTTCTGATTCTGTCAAAGCATCATAAAACGGACATATTGTAGCTCCCGGATAACCAAAAATAACACTTACGTTTTCAATTTCCAAAGCTTTTATAATAGCCTGTGCACCTGTAAGTTTCATATCTCCTAAGCCACCTCTTTCAAAAAAAAATTACTACCCATAAATCAGACTAAAAAACCCTTCGGCTCTGCAAAATCTATTTGCAGGGACGAAGGGAATACTATCCTACGTGGTACCACCCTGATTCAGCATATCTTTTGGATATACACTCAAGCGGGCATCTATTTGTACTATATGCCCCGACTATAACGTAGTCAACGCCCCTGCCTATCCCAGTTTCAGCAGTGAAGCTTCGGAACGAGCTATCCATACATACCATGCACCGGTTTACACCAGCCACCGGCTCTCTCCTGCAATAATATGCATCTTTATTCCTTCATCGCAATATGAAACAATATAAAAGTAAGTATAATTAGTAAATATTCTACCAGCGTACCCGCCTCATGTCAACAACTTTTTATTAATTACCTCAGTATTTTTATCACATAAAGCTTTAAAAGCACTACTGCCACGCAACACAACAAGTACATTTTAAACATTATGAAAAAAAAGTGATTCTAAAAAGCACTAATACTGAACCTTGTCCTGTTTCTTCTCCCAATCTCTAAAGGGACCAAGACTCAGATTCCTGTCCTTCTGTATAAGCTCCAAATGTTCATTTATTACTTTACCTTTTATAACATCATATATGTAATTATCGTCAAACCCTATGACCGCAGCATCCTCCCTGGTGCAACCGTAATATACCTTCGGAATCCCCGCCCAGTGGATAGCTGAAAAACACATAGGACAAGGTTCACATGAAGTGTAAAGTTCACAGTCGTATAAGTCAAACCTTCCCAGTTTCTTTGATGCTGACCTTATTACAATCATCTCTGCATGGTCTGTGGGATCATTGTTCTTTATGACCTCATTATGAGCTCTTGCTATAATGACCCCGTCCTTCACTATTACTGCTCCAAACGGCCCTCCGTGATTGTTTTTTACTCCATATGCCGCTTCTTTGACCGCTTCTTGCATAAAATCGTCCATAATATCATCCTTACTACTTATTTTAAATCGCAAAAATGATCATATTTCACCTTTTCTAAAGAAATTTAAGTGTGATGTAAAGTCTTTATCGCATCCAATATGCATCCAATATATATTATCACATCTTGAAAAAAAGCACCATGTTATATAAACACTTCTTTTTTATGTCTGCCTTCTATTTTTCCAATCCCATAACCGTAGCAAAATGACTGGTACATGCTCGACACTATCAAAGCACAAAGGAATTCCCTTTCCTGTTCATCAAGTCCGCGATCCATAACTTCTATAAAGTGTTTTGTTTTATCTGCTGCTATAAGCTTCATTGCTTCCCTTGTTCCTGTAAGCTCATGCTCAAGTTTGTCTCTTGCCTGCTTCAAATACGCCTTTATTGTCTTTTCAAAGTTATCATCCGCGTAAAGCTTTTTATTTATGCTCATCGTCTAATCCTCCATAAGTAATATTTCATCTATTCCTAAAGTAATTCTTTCCACTTCCGACTAAAATATATACGCTTTACCCAAATTTTTTCCTATAGTAGTCATGAGAATGATTAGCATAGGCAAATTGAAGTAGTATGTAAAATCTTTATCCGCATTCAATATAAAATAAAACAACTTAAAAAAACTATAGCTGCTCGCAACTTCAGCAGCTATAGATATGGATGTAAAAACAGATATAAAAGTAGATATAAAAATAGATATGGATATGGATGTAACTATAGATATAGCCGGGTAACTTTTTATCTGGTTATAAGACCATCCTTTTCCTTTGCAGTTAGCTTGATCTGTACAACTTCAGGGTTTCCGTTACTAAGATGTGTAATGTTAACCGTATCACCAGGGTTTTTTGAATAAATATGGCATCTTAGTTGCATCATAGTGTTTATTTCCATGCCATCTATCTGGGTCATAATGCATCCTACCCTTATACCGCTTTTATAAGCTGGTCCGTTTTCATCAACATGAACAATATATATTCCATTGTCCAACTTCATACTATTATCAATGTATGGAACAACTTCCTTGTCATATGCAAAGACGCCCATATAGGTCTCCAGGAAATCCCCTGTCTGTATATATTTCTTAATAATAGGAATCGCAACGTTTATTGGAATTGCAAAACCTATAGCTTCCGCACTTGCTACCTTGACAGTATTGATTCCAATAACCTCACCCTTTGCATTTAATAAAGGACCACCGCTGTTTCCAGGGTTTATGCTTGCATCGGTTTGAATCAGGTCTTCCATATAGTTTGAACCTTGCTCGGTGTCAATCTGTATAGTCCTGTTTAAAGCACTTATGATACCCGATGTAACAGTCCTCTGGAATTGCAGTCCTAAAGGGTTTCCGATAGCAATAGCGGGTTCTCCGACTTTCAGTTTATTTGCATCTCCTAAAGGTATTGTGTTAAGGCCTGTTGCATTTATTTTGACAACAGCAAGGTCCAGAATCGGGTCACACCACGTTGTCACACCGTCAATGTTCCTGCCGTCGGCTAAAGAAACAATTATCCTCTTGCTTTTTCCTCCCGCTACATGATCATTTGTAAGAATGTATCCATCAGGACTTACTATTACACCCGAACCCACACCCCACTTTTCAGCTGCATTTCTATTAAAAATTGCATTACTGTCAACTTTGAGAACCGATATGCCGACCACTCCCTGTGATGCTGATTCCGCAACGCCCTGTATAAAACCGTTTTGAGTCGGTTGTTCTACTTCAAGTTGTTGCAATTTTGGAATATTGCTATCAAGACCTGCTCCAGGCGATTCTATTTTCTCTGTTGTGTTTCTGCTAACATAGCCTAGGGAAAAGAAAAACAGCACCCCCCCTACTCCTAAAGAAGTAAGCAGTGCTGTCAAAAATATTTTTATAAATCCACTGTTTCCTTTGTTATTATTAAACATAAAATCATCCTTTTAGATATTATTAATTATATTATTACAATTAAAATCTAAAAGAATTCAATTCTTCCTTCTTCTATATGAAAATTATATAAAAATGATATAAAAATGATTTTAAAAAGCAATATTTTAAAAACATCTTTTATGCATTCTCCAAATTTGATTTTATTATTTTCTTTACGCTTTTCTCAAACTTGGGTCTTGGTACCATTACCTGGTGTTCACATCCAAGACATTTCATCTTAAAGTCCGCACCTATCCTTGTTACTTCCCACTGCTTGCTTCCGCAGGGGTGCTGCTTTTTAAGCTCTACAATATCTCCTACACAAAATTTATGATTCAACGGTACCGCCTCCTATGGCTTTAAAGTATAACCTAATCTTACACGATTTTAGCATACCCTATAGCACATCTTAAATCAAATAGATTTAAACAATTAACTCAACTTTCCCACAGTATTTATGGGCTCTTTGCCGCTAACGCAGCATTGCTCACCGCGGTCAAAAAGCAAACTTTTTGACCTTAACTTGTGAGCAACCAGAGCCTCAAAACACTATAAGTGGGAAAGCTGAGTTGTTAATATAAACTGTTTTTATATTGGTTACGCATGGATAATATGATTCATATAAAACACACTAATTACATGACAAATGTTGCTTTTTCAAACTTCTCCCTCAATCCTTACATCTCTTCAGCAGTAATAAACGCCACTCCTATCATACTAAGAAGCATAAGAAGCGTTATGACAAACAAAATTATACTTTGCTTTTTCATAATTAAAACCTCCCTAATGATATAAGATAAGTATAAAAAACATATTTTACAATAATATTTTGTATTTTTATTTTCTTTGCTGTCCGCTACCTGCTACCTGCTGTCCGCTATCTGCTGATATTTGAGGTTTTTAAATTTTCTTTGAATCCCAAAGTATTTGACATGTGCAAAAAATCTTTCTATGTATATATTTTATCCTTGTTTTCTATAAAAGGCAATTAATTTCATATTGCATTTAATAAAAATATTCGCATGATATATTGAATGTAATAAAGATCTTTTTATATCCTGATTCTGCTTCTTTTTACCTTTTGAATTGTCCTGTTAATATATGCATAGAGCTTCTCTTCAAAAATCTTGCTACTGGTTTCACTGTTTTCAATCATGGTAAGACCCTTCTCCCAGCTTGCAGTAAATGACGGGCTCAATAGCTCTTTTGCAGTTCTTCTCACCACTTCAACAATAGACTCTCCTTTTTGTGTTGGAGTAACAACCTGAGTTTTTGAATTGATACTTATATAACCAATATCCTTTAATTTCTTTATAATTCCTGAACGGGTAGCCGATGTACCTATTCCAGACGTCTTTATCTGTTCTCGGAGTTCCTCGTCTTCTATAAATTTACCCGCCTTCTCCATTGTAATTACAAGTGAACCATCGGTATAACGTGAGGGCGGCTTGGTTTCCTTCTCATCAAGTTCAAAACCATTTATATCACATAGTTCCTTCTTTACAAGAAGATGTATCGGTGTATCTGTAAGATCTTCATCACCTTTGGATTTGCTGGTATCGTACACTTCTTTCCACCCGGCTTCCTTCAAAGTCCTGGCATTGGACACGAAAATCTCGCTGTCCACCTGGGTTTCTACCTTTACGGTATTATAAACGGCTGGAGAATAGAAAACAGCTAAAAATCTCTTTACAATAAGGTTGTAAACACTTCTGGTATTCTCATCCATTTTATCGTTGTCACCGGTTATATAAGTTGGAATTATGGCGTAATGGTCTGTCACCTTACTATCATCCACATACCGTTTTGTAGTTTTTGTAACCTTTAAGTCCCCAAGCTCTTTAATCCTAAGTACATAGTCTCTGTAATAGGAATTTTTAAAAAGCCCATTCAGAATACCGGGAAGTTCCCCCACTATATCTGTGGAAAGCACCCTGCAATCCGTTCTCGGATAAGTAATCAACTTTTTTTCATACAGGCTTTGTGCAATAGAAAGAGTCTTGTCAACCGGAAGCTTAAACCTTTTATTTGCTTCCGATTGAAGCTCGGCAAGATTAAAAAGAAGCGGTGGCTGTTCTTTTTTTGTTTTGATTTCTACCTTTTTTATACTGGCCTGATGCCCTGAAAGCCTATTCATAACTTCTTGGGCTTCTTCCTTTCCTATATACTTTTCGTTATCATCCGTATCATCTTTGGGCTTATTATTTTTGGGTTGCCATTTACCCTTGTAGTCAATTCCACTGTCGCAAGACTTGAAATCAGCAGTTATACCATAATGCTTCTTAGGCACAAAGTTTCTGATTTCCAGCTCCCTATCGGTAACAAGCCCCAAAACGCAAGTCATCACCCTGCCTATAGCAACCACAGACGACTTGCTTTCCTTTAATGCATTCGATATTTCTCTTCCATACAGGCAAGTATATATCCTGCTGAAATTCATTCCAAAGAGCCAGTCCTCCTTTGCCCTGCTGTAAGCGGCCTGTGACAGCAAATTATACTCATTTATATCTTTCGCCTTCCTGATACCTTCCTTGATAGCTTCGTCGGTGTGGGATGAAACCCACACCCTTTTTGCCGGTTTGTTGCTTCCGCTGTTTTCATAAACCAGCCTGTAAATGTATTCTCCTTCCCTTCCGCTGTCCGTGCATGCATAAATAAGATCCACGTCTTCACGAAGCATAAGGCTTTTAATGGTTTCAAACTGTTTCTTCACACCTTCATCATCAATTACAATATATTTATATTCTTCTGGTATTATCGGAAGGTGTTCAACTTTCCATTCCTTATATTCCGAGTTGTAAGCATCGGGATATGCCATCGTAATAAGATGTCCGAAACACCATGTAATAATTGAGTGCTGCGATTCTGCATATCCCCTGCCCCTATCAGACCTTGTTATCTTCATACCAAGTGCATCAGCAAAACTTGCTGAAACAGAGGGTTTTTCTGTAATGTATAATTTCTTGCCCAAAAAGCATCTTCTCCTAAGAATATAATTAACACATAAAACCTAATACCTAATACATAAGGCTAATACGCTTTAAACAAATCTAATAATTCGCCTATTCTTTTAATTCTTTTAATTCTTTTAATT